>CAZMMM010000016.1:0-13380 GCA_964567385.1 uncultured Comamonas sp. | reverse complement strand
GTCGTAGAGGGACTCGAACCTTCGACATCAGCATTATGAATGCTGCGCTCTAACCAACTGAGCTATACGACCTGTTGAAATTTGGTGGTGGTAGAGGGATTTGAACCTTCGACATCAGCATTATGAATGCTGCGCTCTAACCAACTGAGCTATACCACCAAAGCCGCGCATTATAGCCTGATTGCGGGCTGTGGCGTCAAACCATTATGCGGCGGCGTAAAAATCACTGGTGGGTGAACTGGGCAGGGCGCTTTTCCACAAAAGCGTTCATGCCTTCTTTTTGGTCGGTGGTGGCAAACAGGCCGTGGAACAGGCGGCGCTCAAACATCACGCCATCAGACAGGCCGCTTTCGTAGGCGCGGTTGATGGACTCTTTGGCTGCCATCACTGCAATCTGCGAGAAGCCGCTAATGATGATGGCCGCGCCCAAGGCTTCTTCCATCAGCTTGTCCAGGGGAACCACGCGGCTGACCAGGCCGCTGCGCTCGGCTTCGGTAGCGTCCATCATGCGGGCAGTCAGGCACATGTCCATGGCTTTGGATTTGCTGATGGCTCGGGGCAAGCGCTGGGTGCCACCGGCACCGGGAATTACGCCTAGTTTGATTTCGGGCTGGCCGAATTTGGCATTGTCAGCGGCGATGATGAAGTCGCACATCATGGCCAGCTCGCAGCCGCCGCCCAGGGCAAAGCCGCTAACCGCAGCAATGACGGGTTTGCGAATGCTGCGGATGGTCTCCCAGTTGCGCGTGATGTAGTCGCCCTTGTACACGTCGGCAAAGCTGTAGGTGGCCATGGCACCAATGTCTGCGCCAGCGGCAAAGGCTTTTTCGCTGCCGGTGATGATGATGCAGCCGATGTTGGCATCCGCGTCAAAGGCTTTGAGCGCTGCACCCATTTCGTCCATCAGCTGGTCGTTCAGGGCATTGAGCTGCTTGGGGCGGTTCAGGGTGATGATGCCCACTTTGTCGGCCTCAACGCGCACTTGGATATTTTCGTAAGTCACTAACTATCTCCTTTGATTCACACAGTGGATAAAAAAAGCAAACCTGCCAACTATACGCCGCCCAGCCAGGCGTTGGCGGCTAGGGCATCGGCCTCTTGCAGGCGCTGCAAGGGGGAGGGGGTATCCGCGCTGGTAAGCTGCAACGGCAAGCGCAGCAGGCGCTGGTCGCGGGCAATCAGGGCGGTGATAGGGGCGGTCTGCGAGGGCGCGTATAAGGCCAAGTCTGCCAAGCGCTGCAGGCGCCAGCCTTTAGAGCTGGTGCTATTGTCTTGGTCGGCTACTTCCAGCCCATACCACTCATCCCCAGGCATCATGCCGGCCTGCTGTGCAGCACCGCCAGCCAGCACTTGGCGAATGTGGATGCTGCCGGCCTCCTCCTGCACGCGCAGGCCCAGGGCTTGGGCGGGGGTAAGTGGCTCGGCCTCCAGGTGCAGGCCTACGCTGGGCAGTAGCTCGGCCAGGGGCAGGTCTTGGGTGCTGTGTACCCAGTTGAGCAGGCGTGCTGCCCAGCCGCCATCGCCGCTGAGGTCTTGCAGGGCAGCCAGAATATCAGCCTCACTCAGGCCGCTGTGCTGGTGGCGCTGCCAGAGCAGGCGCATCAGCGCATCCAGCGATTGCCCTTGCTGGCGCAGTTGCACATCCAGGCACAAACCCAGCAGTGCGCCCTTGGTGTAGTAGCTCACGGTGTGGTTGCTGGTGTGGGCATCCTGGCGGTAGTACTTCACCCAGGCATCAAAGCTCGATTGCGCCAGGCTTTGCACTTGGCGGCCTGCGGTTTGCTGCACTTGTTGCAGGGTTTTAGTCAGGAGCTTGAGGTACTGGACGTTATCAAGCAGGCCGCTGCGGCGCAGCAGCAGGTCGTCGTAATAGCTGGTTAGACCCTCAAAGAACCACAGCAGCTCGGTGTAGTTCTCACCCTCGTAGTGGTAGGGCAGCAGGCTGGCCGGGCGCAGGCGCTTGACGTTCCAGGTGTGAAAGTATTCGTGGCTAATCAGCCCCAGTAGGCCGATATAGCCTTCGCTGGCCTTGCTCTGCCCCAGGCGCGGCAGGTCAGCGCGCTGGCAAATCAAGGCGGTGCTGTGGCAATGCTCCAGGCCGCCATAGCCGTCGTGGGTGGCGTTGAGCATGAACACATAGCGGTCATGTGGCGGCGTTGCACCGTCAGGGTGCCAGAAGCGGATTTGTGCTTCGCAGATTTTTTGTGTATCGGCCAGCAGGCGTTCGCCGTCAAAGCTGGGCGCTGCGCCTGCCACCACAAAGCGGTGGGGCACGCCGCAGGCGGTAAAGCTACCGCTCCAGAAAGTGCCCATTTCTACGGGGCTGTCGGCCAGTTCGTCGTAATGAGCGGCTTGGTACAGGCCAAAGCCTGCCGCATCAACCTGTACGGGCTGTAAGGCGGTGGCTAACTCCCAGTCCTGGGCAAAGGGGGCAGCGCTTGGGTCAGGGCGCTCAATGTGCAGTTGATGGGGCTGCCCCTCTTGCCCCCAAACGCGCAGAAACAGGCTGGTGCCGTTAAAGAAGCCGCGCTGGCGGTCTAGCCATGCGGCGCGTACTGATGGCTCATAGGCGCTGACCAAGTACTCCACCACCAGCGGCTGGCCTGTCTGGCAATCCAGGCGCCAGGTGTTTTTGCTGGTTTGTTCAGCCAAGCAGGGCTGGCGGCCTTGGGTGGCGTTGAGTTGGTGCAGATTCTTGGCGAACTCGCGCACCAAGTAGCTGCCGGGAATCCACACCGGCAGGCTGACGGTTTGCAGGGCAGCAGGCTGGGCAATATGCAGGCGCACGCGGTAGAAGTGGGCGTGGGCATCATGTACGCTGACCTGGTAGTGCAGGCCAGCGGTGGGGGTGGTGCAGGCCGTCATCATCTTCCCTCTTGCTTATTTTTTGGCGTGGGCTGCGGTCAGGTGCTTTTCAATTTCTGTATGGGGCACAGCGCCTGGCACGCGGTTGTTGTCAGGGAAAATCATGGTCGGTGTGCCGGTGATTTTGTGCTTGCGGCCCAAGGCCAGGTTGCGCTGAATGGCATCCACATCGCAGCTGGCAGACTCAGGGGCCTGGTCGCGCAGCATGTAGTTTTCCCAGGCGGCGACTTTGTCTTTGGCGCACCAGATGTTGCGCGATTTCTCTGCCGAGTCGCGGCTCAAAATGGGGTAGAGGAAGAGGTGCACCGTTACGTTGTCGATGTTTTGCATATCGCGCTCAAAGCGCTTGCAAAAGCCGCAGTTCGGGTCTTCAAACACAGCCAGCTGGCGCTCGCCATTGCCGCGCACCATCTTGATGGAGTCTTGCAGCGGCAAGTCCTTAAAGGGCAGCATGGTCAGGCTGTTTACGCGGTCTTCCGTCAGGTTGCGCTGGGCTTTGACATCAATCAGCTCGCCCTGAATCAGGTACTGGCCATTGGCATCGGAGTAAAACACATCCGTGCCCACGCGCACCTCATACAAGCCCTTCATGGGGGTGGTTTGCACCTCATCAATCTTGGCCAGTTGGGGGATGCGCTCGGCCAGGTTTTTGCGGATGGTGTCAGCGGGTTCGGCAGCCATGGCTGCGCTGAGGGAGATGGCGGCCAAGGCGCTGGCCATCAATGAAGAGCGAAACATAGATAAAAATTCCTAAAAAACAGCAGCACTATGGGTGCTGCTGGGTTCTTTAAAGTTCCCGGTGGGAGGGGCGTGTGGGGCGGGGCTTACCAGCCAATCACTTGGCGCGTGGCCAGGTTTTTCAGCCAGTGCTGGCGTTCAAACTGGTTCATGCCCCAGTTGCGCAGGGCTTGCAGGCGCGGGTCGCTGTGGGCGAAGAGTTGCTGAATGCCATCCATGGCGCAGCCCAGGGGCAGCAGATGGGCTTTGCGCTGGCGCTCGTAGCGGCGCAGCAGCTTCAGGTCGGCCACGCTGCGCCAGCTCTCGCGCTGTTGCAGCACTTGGGCCAGGGCGGCGGCATCGGCCAGCCCCAGGTTCAGCCCTTGGCCTGCCAGGGGGTGTACGTTGTGCGCTGCATCGCCAGCTAGTACCCAGCTTTGCCCGCTCTGCCCAGGCCAGCTGCCGCACCAGCGCTGGGCCATGGCTTGCTGTAGCGGCCAGTGCATGCGTGGGCCTTGTACCTGCAGTTGGCCCAAGGCCCCTTGGCTGATGGTCTCTAGGGCGGTGGAGAATTGCGCGTCATCGGCATCCAGCCATTCTTGCAACTGCGCTTGGGGGATGGACCATACCAGCGCCACGCTGCGGCCCTCAGGCCCGCCTAGCGGCAAGAAGGCCACAATGCCCTGCTCACAAAACCATTGGTGCGCTACTTGGCCGTGGGGCAGCTCGCAATCCAGGCGGGTAGCAATGGCGGTCTGATGGTAGGGGGTAATGTCAAACTCCACCCCTAGCTGCTGGCGCGTAGTGCTGGCACGGCCTTCGCTGATGATGGTGAGTGGCGCGGGCACAGGGCTGCTGACGATTTCAATCTGCGGCTGGTAGCGGGCCGCCTCGGCCAAGTGTTGCTCCAAGGCGGGCACATCCACAATCCATGCCAAAGCCTCTTGGCCTTGCGCTTGGGCATCAAACTGCACACTGCTTTGCTGGTCGCCAAACACCTGCATACGCTGTACGGCGGTGGCTTGGGTGGCATCGGGCCAGACGCGCAGCGATTGCAGTAATTGCTGGGCGGCGCTATTGAGGGCATAGGCCCGCACATCTGTCTGCGGCGGGGCTGCGTCGGGAACCACCAGCGCCACGCGCAGGCTTTTGCCCGCTAACATCAGGGCCAAAGCACGGCCCACGATGCCGGCTCCACGGATACATACGTCAAAGTTTTGTGCCATTCCGGCATTGTAGGAGCGCAACACTGGCTGTATCCGGGCAAGGTTGCGAATAAGATACGCCCACCTCACATCGAAGCCCCCTCCAATTGGAAAGAACCCACCCATGAGAACCTGGATTTTTGTCTCCGTCCTGACTGCTCTGCTAGCTGGCTGTACGGCCACCCTGCCCAGCGGGCCTGCGGCTTTGAAGCCCTATGTGGAAAAGCCTGATTACGACCATGCCCTGGTTTGTGACACGAGTCACGATGACCTCAGCCAGTGCGAAGCCGTCATCAAGCAACTGTGCGGCGAGCGCGGCTTTCTGGACCTGCGCATCCGCCCCCTGCGCGAGCCAGGCGCAACGGCGGACAGCGACCACCTGCGCCTGCTGCAATTGCAATGCAAACCCCGCGCCTGATGTCACCCCATAAATGTTGAAAGAGTATTGACCATGCCCGTGTCAACCCGCTCCACCCCCTGGTGCAAGACACTGTCTTGGCTGGGCGCAGCCCTGTGTGTGGGGCTGCTGCACGGCTGCGCGAACACCACCGATTCGGGGGCCATCGGCCTCAAGCGCAGCCAGTTGCTGCTGGTTTCCAGCGACACCGTGAATGCCCAGGCAGCGGAGGGCTTTCAAAAACTCAGCGCAGATGCCCTGTCCAAGAAAAAGCTCAACACCAATGCGCAAATGACCAACCGCGTGCGCAAAATCGGTAACGACCTGATTGCCCATGTGGGCGTATTCAGGGCTGATGCGCTCAACTGGGCCTGGGAAATCAACGTATTTGATTCAGACGAAATCAATGCCTTTTGCGCTCCCGGTGGAAAAATCGGGGTCTATACCGGCATCGTCACCAAACTCCAGCTCACCGACGATGAGCTGGCCGCCATCATGGGCCATGAAATCGCCCACGCCCTGCGCGAGCATTCGAGAGAAAAAGTCTCGCAGCAAATGGTGTCGGGCCTGGTATCCAGTACCGTAGGCGCGGCAGTGGGCGTGGGTAGTGAACTGATGGACATGGGGTCGCAGATGCTGGTGCACCTGCCCAACTCGCGCAGCATGGAGCTGGAGTCAGACGTGATGGGCCTGGAACTGATGGCCCGCGCAGGCTACGACCCGCGCAACGCCCCCAATCTGTGGAAAAAAATGCAGGCAGCCAGCGGTGGCAAGCAGGGCGCAGCCTTTATGAGCACCCACCCGGCTGATGATGTACGAATCCAGGCCATGCTGGACAATATCCCCAAAGTGCTCCCCCTCTATCAACAAGCAAAGTTACGCAAGTAGTTAAATAAGCAAGGAAATTTTCCCCATGAGTTTGAAATGCGGCATCGTTGGCCTGCCCAACGTTGGTAAATCCACCCTGTTCAACGCCCTCACCAAAGCGGGCATCGCCGCAGAAAACTACCCCTTCTGCACCATCGAACCCAACACCGGCGTGGTCGAAGTGCCTGACCCTCGCCTGGACGCGCTGGCCGAAATCGTCAAGCCCGAGCGCACCGTGCCCGCCATTGTCGAATTTGTCGATATTGCTGGCCTAGTGGCCGGAGCCAGCAAAGGCGAAGGCTTGGGCAACCAGTTTTTGGCGCATATCCGCGAAACCGATGCCATCGTCAACGTAGTGCGCTGCTTTGAAGACGATAACGTCGTACACGTGGCCGGTCGCGTTGACCCGATTGCCGATATTGAAGTCATCCAAACCGAGCTGTGCCTGGCTGATATGGCCACGGTGGAAAAATCGCTCACCCGCTACAGCAAAGCCGCCAAAAGCGGCAATGACAAAGAGGCGGCAGCGCTGGTCAAGGTACTCACGCCCGTGCTGGACGCGCTCAACGAAGGCAAGCCCGTGCGCAGCCTGAACCTCAGCGCCGAAGACCAAGCCCTCATCAAACCCCTGCACCTGATTACCGCCAAACGCGCCATGTTTGTCGGCAACGTGGCCGAAGACGGTTTTGACAACAACCCCCTGCTCGCCCGCCTGGAAGAATACGCCGCCGCGCAAAACGCCCCCGTGGTGGCCATCTGCGCCAAGATAGAAGCCGAAATGGCTGAAATGGACGACGAAGACCGCGATATGTTCCTAGAAGAACTGGGCTTACAAGAACCCGGCTTGAACCGCCTGATTCGCGCTGGCTACAGCCTGCTGGGCTTGCAAACCTACTTCACCGCTGGCGTGAAAGAAGTCCGCGCCTGGACGATTCGCCAAGGCGATACCGCGCCCCAAGCTGCTGGCGTGATTCACGGCGACTTCGAACGCGGCTTTATCCGCGCCCAAACCATCGCCTTTGATGACTTCATCACCTACAAAGGCGAAGCCGGTGCCAAAGACGCAGGCAAGCAACGCGCTGAGGGTAAGGAATATGTGGTCAAGGATGGGGATGTGTTGAACTTTTTGTTCAATGTGTGACCGCTTTTGCCATGTTTCGCATCAGTTTGCCTTGTTTTATGATTTCTAAAAAAATAATTTGAAATCAACGGATTGGGTGCCATTTGACGGCGCAGCGTATTGCATCACGTTGCGCTGTTTTTCTTTCTTGCTAGGCAAAAATGGGTGCGCTTGTGGGTATGAGCGCCATGATTTATCTCGCAGCCAACCAAGAATCCCGAGCCATCGCCTGCGCAGCGTTCACCAAGGATGCGTCATGGCCTTGCACTTGACTTGCAACGATCAAGCCTTCGCCGATCAGAAATATCTGGGTGGATACGGGTTCTGGCTTTTGTGCCCCACCAGCCGCGCAAAGGTTCAGCAGATAGGCTTGAATTTCCTGTTTATGCTTTGCTGCCTGTTGGTGTGGCGGCGCATCTGGCTGCGCGAACTCTGCCGTTGCGTTGATGAAGACGCAGCCGTGGAAATCGTCTTCTTGAACCCAACTCGCAATGAAGTCGATGTATGCCAGTGGGCGCTGCTCGATGGCGGCAACCTCTACGAACCCGCGCATCTTCGCCATGAACTGCGTGTGGCGTAAAGCCAGAGCGGCATCAATCAGCGCGTCCTTACTAGGGTAGTGGCGGTACAGCGTTTTCTTGGTGACCCCTGCTTCCTGGCTCAGGAGATCTACGCCGGATGCGTGGAAGCCCTGGCGATAGAACAGCTTGAGCGAAGAAGCGACGATGTGTTGAGCCGTTGTCATAAGCATGGATACCGATCGGTTGACTTGTGGATACTGATCTGTATACTACTTGGCATTGTCGTTTTTGGGAATACGCTCCATGTCCATCCGTCGCTTGCTGCGTTCTGGTGCCCCTCCAGCCCCACCGCTGAATTTCGTTCTGCTGTCTTCCGTTGGAGCTTTGATAGCGATTGCCATCACGGGTTGGATGACCGTTCTGTCGGGCATTCCGTGGCTGATGGCACCATTCGGGGCAAGCTGCATCCTGGCATTTGGCTTGCCTGATTCGCCGTTGGCACAGCCCCGCGCCATCATTGGCGGGCACCTCGTGGCTACTGCGGTCGGATTAATCGTCTTGGCAGTATTGGGCGATGGCTGGATAGCCTGCGCCTTCGGAGTCGGTCTGGCTCTGGCTGCGATGCAGATCACTCGTACTGTTCATGCACCGGCTGGCGCCGATCCTCTGATTGTCATTGTTGCTCACGCCCCGGTCAGTTTCCTGATCTCGCCGGTACTGGCTGGGTCGCTGGTGGTCGTGCTGACAGCGTGGCTGGTTAACAATTTACGCAGTGCTCGAAGCTACCCGAGGTATTGGATTTGAACCCCCGCAGGCGCAGGTCAAGTACGACATCTCGGCCCAGCCGTGCTGGATGGCGAGCCTACGGGCAGCAAGCCCATGTCTATGGTGTGGCGCTTGCAACAGGCCATGCCACTAGAGCTTTTTAAGCGCTTGAGTGTGCTGCGGGCTTAAGCCGTTGAGCTACCCTAGAGAGGAAATAGGCACCGTCACCGAGCAAGGAGCTTTAATGATTTACTTTTTTGGTGATACCCACGGCCACTTTCGGCATGTGCTGGAGATTGTCTCCAGAGCTCGCCCGGCAGCCATTGTTTTCTTGGGCGATTTGCAGGCACAGCGCCCGTTGGAAGTGGAACTCGAATCCATTTTGGGGATGACTGAAGTCTGGTTCATCCACGGCAACCACGACACGGACTCCGATGCCGACTACGACCACCTGTTTGGTTCCGCCTTGGCAGACAGGAACTTGCATGGCCGCGTGGCTCTGGTCGATGGTGTGCGCATTGCCGGGCTGGGTGGTGTGTTCCGGGGCCAGGTGTGGACACCGCCTATGGACTGGCTTTATGAATCGCCCCAAGAGTTCACGGCGCGTTGCGGCAAGGGCAACCGCTGGCGCGATGGCCTGCCGCGCAAACACCGCAGCTCCATCTTCCCCGAGGACTACTTTGGCTTGGTGTCCCAACGTGCCGACATCCTGGTGACACATGAAGCGCCCAGCGCCCACCCGCACGGTTTTGAGGCCATTGTTGGGGTTCGCAGCCTTTGGTGTGGGATTTTGCGGCGTGACGGATATGCATGGCGGCTGCATTCAGGCGGGAAAGTTTGACCAAGTGCGGGCAGGGCGTGTGCGATCAGGAAATGTATAAAAGACCGGCGACCTAGTGAAAAGAGTGGTATCTAAGCGATTGCCTGAGTGGGTAGGCACCTTCTCGTGTGGTTGTGCCAACGGGGGCCACAGCCCCCCTTAGCCCTTACAGCTGTTTTGGAGGGATTTTTCAGGTTTTTTTGTGGCAGCCAGGGGCGGGCATGTTATCTTGCGTCTTCTTTTTTTGCACTTGTGACGCTGAAACGAGACCATCATGTCTAGCACCAACGCTTCTGTAACTTCTGGTATTAAACGCATCATTCCTTGTTTGGACGTGGCCGGCGGCCGCGTGGTGAAAGGGGTGAACTTTGTCGGCTTGCGCGATGCGGGGGACCCCGTGGAAATCGCCCAGCGCTATTGCGAGCAGGGCGCTGATGAGTTGGCGTTTTTAGACATTACCGCCACCACCGATGAGCGTGCCTTGGTGCTGCCCATGGTGCAGGCCGTGGTGCAGCGCATTACCGTGCCACTGACGATGGGCGGGGGTGTGCGCACAGTAGAAGATATGCAGCGCCTGTTTGATGCCGGGGTGAGCAAAGCCAGCGTGAACTCCGCCGCTGTGAGCAACCCCGGGCTGATTGATGCTGCAGCCAAGGCCTTTGGCAGCCAGCGCGTGATGGTGGCCATTGATGCCAAGCGCCGCAGCAGCGAGGATGAGCAACGCCTGAATGCCCAGGGCCAGCCCGTAGGCCCAGGCTGGGATGTGTACACCCACGGCGGCAAGAACAACACTGGCCTGGATGCCGTGCTCTGGGCCAAAGAGCTGGTACAGCGCGGTGCGGGCGAAGTTTTGCTGACCAGCATGGAACGCGACGGTATGAAAAACGGCTTTGACTTGGGGCTGACCCGTGCCGTGAGTGATGCGGTAGCACCCGTGCCGGTGATTGCCTCGGGCGGGGTGGGGGATTTACAGCATTTGGTGGATGGGGTGCTGCAAGGCGGCGCTGACGCGGTGCTGGCGGCCAGCATCTTCCACTTTGGAACCTTTACCGTGGGGCAGGCCAAAGCCTTTATGCGCCAGCACGGGATTGCGGTGGCGCTGTAAGAACGTGTTCACGTTCTAAGAGCTTTCGCTTTTTAAAAGTGCATATCGGCACTCAGGCCCACGGCCCAGGCGCGTTCGCGCGGGCCGTATTCGTCTTTTTTGGGCCAGAAGTGGCCTAGGGTGACTTTGCCAATCAGCCAGTCTTTGTAGATAGGCTGGCTCCAGCTGGTGCGCACACCGTAGTCTGAGACGTCTTTGCGGTTGGTTTTGCCCTCGGCCAGCAGCTCAATGCCAGCCTCGCGCTGGCCGCTGTAGCGCTGAAATAACCCCAGGCTGCTGCCCCATTCAAAGGTGCTGCTGCGCTGGGTGATGGTGCCGGCGTTGCTCCAGCGCAGCATCAGGCGGTTATTGAAGTGGTGCTCATAGTCCAGCGCGGTGGTGGAGCCTAGGTGGTCGTGGATGGACCAGAACAGGCTCTCGCGAAAGTACAGAATATCTTGTGCGCTCAGTGCCCATTGTTTGCGGTAGCGGGCCTGGGCGTAGAGCTTCCAGCCACCGTGTACGCCCAGGCGCAGGTCCAGGCCCTCACGCAGGCCATAGCCTACGCCGGCGAAGAAGGAGTGGTCTTGCTTGCGGTCTTCGCGCTGTAGCAGTTGCTCGCTGGTAAAACCCTCGGGCTGGTCTTTGAGCTCTTCGCGCTGGTTGTCGCGGCCAATAAACACATAGGCTTTGTTCTTGGCGTTAGGCAGTTGGGCTTGCAGGCGAAAGCGCACGTTGATGTCAGTGCCATCGTGCTGCTTCCATAGCCCGCCTATACGCAGATAGCCTGAGACTTGGCCGCCGTTGTCATCAAACGGCGTATCGCCAAACCAGCCATCAACGGTGCGGGCGATTTTCATGCCTACGCCGTGGGTGGCAGTGCGGGTTTTTTCTAGCCAGGCAATATCTTGCTCTGTGGATTGGGCCAGGGCGGTGGGGCTGCACAGGCTGGCACCCGCACAGGCCAAGGCAGCCCACCAAACAGTGCGCCCAGCAGGGGCAGCGAAAGAGGGCTGTGGCGTGGAGGAGGGCAGGCGTGGCATAAGGCAGGGCTGGGCAGATAAGGGGTTAAAGAAAAGCACTACCTATGCAGTGCATGGCTAAACATCATAGCCAGCTGCTGCTGCACCTTGGGCAAAAACAAAGCCAGGGGCGGGCTAATGCCAAGGCGGCTACACTGCCAGCCCGATAAAAAAACTTGGAGTGCCCGCAACGTGACGGCTAATACACAGTGGTTGGATGATTTGCGCTGGGATGAGCGCGGCCTGTTGCCCGTGATTGCCCAAGAGCAAAGCAGTGGTGATGTGTTGATGTTTGCCTGGATGAATCGTGAGGCTTTGCAAAAAACGGCTGAGCTGGGGCGGGCGGTGTACTTCAGTCGCTCGCGCGGCAAGTTGTGGTTTAAGGGCGAGGAATCCGGCCATGTGCAGCAAGTGCATGAAATCCGTGTGGACTGCGACCAGGACGTGGTGCTGCTGCGCGTGACGCAAACTGGCCATGAGCCAAGCATTGCCTGCCACACAGGGCGGCATTCCTGCTTCTACAGTGTGTTGCGTGACGGGCAATGGCAGGCGGTGGAGCCTGTGCTGAAAGACCCCAGCAGCATTTATCAGTGATTTTTTTGGATAGGTTGATGACAAGCTCTGCCGATACCCTAGACACCCTGGCCCAATTGACGGCGGTGATTGCAAGCCGCAAGCCCGCCAATGGAGGGGACCCACAAACCAGCTATGTAGCCCGCCTACTGCACAAAGGCCCTGATGCCTTCCTGAAAAAAATCGGCGAAGAGGCTACCGAGGTGGTCATGGCCTGCAAAGAGGCAGACCACGGCGGTGATAAGGCCGCCGTGCTCTATGAGGTGGCTGACCTGTGGTTTCATAGCATGGTGGCGCTGGCGCATTACGGCCTGAGTGCCCAAGATGTGCTTGCCGAGCTGGCGCGCCGCGAGGGCTTGAGTGGGCTGGCTGAAAAAGCTGCTCGCACAACGTCTTAAACCTGCCATTACAGCAGAACATGAACCCATACAGAGGAGGTAGCTATGCAGCAGCAACAATCTTTTGACTCTCAGCACCCAGAGGTGGTGGAGGTGGTCGATATGCGCGACAACGCTGCCACCATGCGCGGCCTAAAAGCCTGGGGCTGGCTGAGCTACGGCCTGCACCTGTTTATCGCCATTGCCGCCGTATTGCCCAGCGCACAGCCCAGTGTTGCTTTGCTGTTGTTGGCCCTGGTGCTGGATTTGGTCAAGCGCTCAGACGCGCAGGGCACTTGGCAGCAGTCGCATTTTTCCTGGCGTTTGCGCTCGGTAATTTGGGCAGGCATCTGGTATGTGGTGACCTCGCCACTGTGGATGGTATTCATCGTGCCGGGCTGGATTGCCTGGACGCTGGTCTCCTTGTGGTTCTTCTATCGCATCGTGCGCGGCATGATGGCCATGAACCAAGAGCGCGCCTTGCCGATGTAATTCGGTAGCGGCTTTTTTTCTTATTCCTGAAAGCGATTGCATGCCAGCTTCACAAGCCAGCCCAACCGACCCTGATACTGCGCTCTCTTTGCGTGGCCTGAACCTCGCCTTGCAAGGCGGTGGCTCGCATGGCGCCTTTACCTGGGGGGTATTGGATGCCTTGCTGGAGGATGGGCGCTTTACCTTCCCTGGCATCAGTGGCACCAGCGCGGGCGCAATGAATGCTGTGGCCCTGGCCTGTGGCTTTGCCAAGGCCGCCCACCAGCACCCGGATGATGCCCTGGCCCGCCATAACGCGGGCTGTGGCTTTGCTCGCCAAAACCTGCGCGCCCTGTGGGAAGGAGTGGGTACGCTGGGCTTTTTTACCTTTGGCATGGCCAGCATGGGCAACAACCCCCTGCTGGGCATGATGAGCCAATGGCTCTCGCCCTACCAAGCCAATCCTTTAGATATCAACCCCCTGCGCAGCCTGCTGCAGCGCACGGTGGATTTTGAGGGCCTGCAAGCCGTACAGCACCTGCCTGATATGCCGCAGGTATTTGTTTGCGCCACCAA
>CAZMMM010000015.1:0-13860 GCA_964567385.1 uncultured Comamonas sp. | reverse complement strand
ACCAGCAGCCCAACAAAGTCGCCGCCGTCACTGGCGGCAGCGCGGGCATTGGCCAGGCCATTTGTGAGCAATTGCTTGCCCAGGGCTACGAGGTCATATCCCTGGCGCGGCGTGCCAGCACGCTCAACCACCCCAAGATGCACAGCATGGAGGTTGATTTGCTTGACCGCCAAGCCACCGCCCAAGCCTTGGCGCAGATGATGGCGCAGCACGAAGTCACCACCCTGGTACACAACGCTGGGGTCATTCGCCCCGCCTTGCTGCCCGATGTGCAGTTGACCGACCTGGATGCCCTGACTGAACTCCACCTAGGCTGTGCCGTGCAAATGATGCAGGCCGCCTTACCCGCTATGCAGCAGCGCCAGTTTGGCCGCGTGGTGTTGCTGTCTTCGCGTGGCGCTCTGGGGCTGGCTACGCGCACCGCCTACGCCGCCACCAAGGCGGGCATGTTGGGCATGGCACGCACCTGGGCGCTGGAGCTGGCGCAGCAGGGCATTACCGTCAATGTGGTATCGCCCGGCCCCATCCAAACCGATATGTTCTACGACGTGGTGGAAGCCGGTAGCGAGCGCGAGGCCAAACTGGCCGCCGCCATTCCCGTAGGCCGACTGGGGCGGGCGGACGATGTAGCGCGTGCCGTGCTGTTCTTTACCGATGCGGCCAATGGTTTTGTCACTGGGCAGAACCTCTACGTCTGCGGCGGTGCCAGCGTGGGCACGATCACGATTTAAGTTTTTAGCGGTGCGCTGGCTGATTGCAGCGGGCGTGTTTTATTTTTTACTTTATCTATAACCATTACGGAGACATAAAACCATGCGATTAAGCCAACTCTTTACCGCTACCGCCCTGGCCACGGCCCTGGGTCTATCCGCCAGCGCCGCCTGGGCACAAGTCAAGGTGGGCGTGGTCTATTCCGCTACCGGCCCAGTATCTATGGTGGGCATTCCCCAGCGCAATACCGTCCCCCTGCTGCCCAAAAAGGTGGGTGACCTCACCATTGAATACATTGGCCTGGACGATGCCAGTGACCCCACCCAGTCGGTAACCGCCGTGCGCAAACTGATTGACAGCGAAGGCGTGGATGCGCTGATTGGCCCCAGCGGCTCGCCCAACGCCATGGGCGTAATTCAGTTTGCTGCTGAATCTGGCACACCGCTGCTGGCCCCAGTTGGCACCGCTGCTGTGGTATTGCCTATGGACGAGAAAAAGAAATGGGTCTTCAAAACCACGCAGAACGATGAAATCATCGGCGCAGCACTGGTGGAGCATATGGCCAAGACAGGGGTCAAAACCCTGGGCTTTATTGGCACGGCTGACCCCTTTGGTGAAAACTGGGATCGCGTAATGCATGAGCTGGCTGCTGCCAAAGGCATCAAAATTGTCGCCAACGAACGCTTCTCGCGCTCGGACGTGGCTGTGATGGGGCAAACCATGAAGCTCATGGGGGCCAAGCCTGATGCAGTCATCGTGGCTGCTCCAGGCGGCCCTTCCGCCTTGCCGCACACCACCTTGGTAGAAAAAGGCTACAAGGGCGTGATGTACCAAACCCACGGCGCAGCGCTGGCTGGCTTTTTAAAGCTGGGTGGCAAACGGGTTGAAGACACGGTAATGGCTGCCAGCATGATGCTGGTGCTGCCAGAAATTCCAGACAGCAATCCCGTGAAAAAAGTAGCCACGCAGTACATGGCTGACTACGAAAAAATGTACGGCGAGCCGCCCGCTACCTTTGGCGCTAACGTGTTTGATGCAGGCTTGCTGCTACAAGCCGCCATCCCCGAGGCCGCCAAAGCAGGCAAGCCCGGCACGCCAGCGTTTCGCGCTGCCCTGCGTGATGCCCTGGAGCAAACCAAGGAGCTGATTGGCGCTCAAGGCGTGTACAACATGACCCCCGAAGACCACAGCGGCTTTGACGAGCGTGGCCGCGAGCTGATTACCGTTAAGGACGGGCAGTTCCGCCTGGTCAAGTAAGCCCGGCAATAGAGCCAGGGCAGCGCGGTAAAGCTAGGTTGGTGACAAATTCAGCCCTGGCCACCCAGTGGCCCATGCGGTAGGCGTGGTAGCCCAGGCTTAGGAGTGCCTTGCCGGTGCTGTGGTTGCCGCTGTTGTCTATCCAGGGCTTTAAGGCCGGACGTTTGCCCCAGGTGCAGGCCGGGCAGGCTGCGCAAGATGCTCTCGCGGCTAAATTCTTGCTGGTCTACGCATAGGCTATCCCTTCTTATGCCTAGGCAGATAATCACCGTTTTCATGTGGGGCTGGCCTTCGGGCTGGCCCAGATACGGGAGTGGCAATGGCGCACAGTGTGTTGCACCAAGTAGTGCACAAGTACGGGCTGACGCAGGCACAGGCGCAGCAGGTGTGGGATATGGCTGCGCAGGAACGGCAAAGCGTGCCCTGGCCGTTGTATTTACAGCGCACTCTGGCGGTGCTGGCGGCCTTGCTGCTGGGTAGCGGCTTGATTTTCTGGGTGGCGGCGCAGTGGCAGGGGCTGGCACGCAGCCAGCAATTGCTGCTGTTGCAGGCGGCTGTGTTGCTGCCTTTGGTGCTGGCGGCATTTTGGCCGCGCTGGCGCACGGCGGCGCTGTTGTTGGCGGTGCTGGCCTTGGGCGGTTTGCTGGCTTTTGTGGGGCAAACCTATCAAACCGGGGCGGATGCCTGGCAGCTATTTGCCGCTTGGGCAGCACTGGCGCTGGTGTGGGTGCTGCTGGCGCGTAGTGATGGTTTATGGGCGCTGTGGCTGCTGATTGCTGGGGCTGGGCTGGCGCTGTGGTCTAGCCCAGGCTTGTTGGGGCAGTGGGAGTTTATGTTTGGGCGCTACCTGCCTTCGGCGGCCTTGCCTTTGCTATGGGGGGCGTTTGCGGCTTGGCCTTGGGTATTGGGCAAGCTGCCCTGGGGGTTGTCTGTGCCTAGGGCTAGTCTGAGCCGCCGTTTGGCGGCTGCATGGGCGCTATCGGCATGGACGGGCTTGGGCCTTTGGGTGTTATGGAGTGCCAATAAGGGGGCTGCCACGGTGTGGTTGAGTGTGGCTTGGGTACTGATAGTCCTTTGGCAGGCTTGGTATCGCGCTTGGCGTGACTTATTGGTATTAGCCATGGCTTTGCTGGCGGCCAATATGTTGTTTTTAAGTGCTGCGGCTAAGCTGTTGTTCACCCATAAGCTGGAATGGCTGGGGGCGCTAGTGGTGTTTAACGGTCTGTGCTTGCTGTGCTTGGGTGGCAGTGCGAGCTGGCTTTACCGTTTGCATAAGCAGGAGGTGCAAGCATGAAAAGCAGCAATTGGTTGACGCAGGCGCTGGTTCAAGGTGTATTGCCGCCGCAGGCTCAGCAGCAGGTGCAGCAAGCACAGGCGGGTGCATCCTGGGTTGTGTGGGGCTTGAGCTTTGCGGGCGCACAACTGGCTTTAGTACCGCTGCTGGCTTTGTTGGCAGCGTTGTTTGGCGGGTGGCTGTTGTCGCCATCTGTAACTTGGCTAGCTGCCTTGGGGGCGTTGTGTGCGGGGGTGTGGCTGCTGCGCCAAGAGGCGGGTTTGTTCGTTACGCAATTGGGCCTGAATGCCTTGCTGCTGGGGCAGACGCTGTGGTTGTGGGCGTGGCGCGGCCCCTCGCTATTGGCCTTGCTGGGTTTGCTGGCCTTGCAGCTGGGTGTTGCCGCCGCCGTGCGTGTGGTCTGGGTGCAGCGCCTGCTGGGCTGGATGGGTGCGGGTGTGGTGCTTTTACTGCCTTGGGCCTTGTATGAGAAAGACTGGTGGTATTGGCTGGGGCCTTGGCAGGTATCTGCGGTGATGCATTACAGCTTGGCAATCCTGAGTGTGCTCTGGCTGCTGTGGGTGGTGTTAGAGCGCCGCAGCTTGGGCCAAGCCTGGGCGGCAGCAGTCAGTGCCTGGGCGGATGGCTGGGTGGTTGGAATTTTGTGTGTGCTGGCTTTGAGTACGCCAGTGCTTTGGGTGCTGCTGGGCTATACACCCCCAGGAAGCGCTGATGTGCAAGAGGCTGGCAGCCAGCTGTTATGGAGGCTATCCGTGCCGGTGCTGGGGCAAACGCTGTTGGTATTGGCCAGCGCTGCCCTGTGGTGGCGGCAGGGGCGGGCGCAGGCCGAGGGTGAGACACGCTTTTTACTGGGGCTGGTGTATGCCGCCTTGCTACTGGCTTGCCTAAGCGGAGCGCACTGGGGCTGGTGGACGGCAGTGGCTACCGCCGCTTTACTGACGGGGCGCTGGCGCTTATTGCTGCTGGCTTTGGTGGTAGGGCTGTGGTTGCTGCTGGGCTGGTATTACGCACTGGCCTGGCCTTTGGTGCAGAAGGCCCAGCTTTTAGCGCTGCTAGGGGGTGGTTTGGGCCTGGGTTTGTGGCTGGTGCAGCGCCGTCGCAGCCTAAAGAAGCCACAAGTCCAGGAGGCTCAAGATGTTCTGGCTATAGCGGCCCCCACGTCACTCTTGGCACCTGCTGGGGCCAAGTGGGCGCTGCTGCTGGCGGGTGTGTTGGCGCTGGCCGTGGTGCAGCAGGATGTGCAGCGCAAGGAGGCGGTGATTGCCCAGGGGCAGAAGGTGTTTATCCCTTTAGCGCCTGTTGACCCGCGCTCTTTGCTGCAAGGGGACTATATGGCGCTGCGTTTTTTTCTGCCTCATGAGGTACGCACAGCTTTGGAGGCGCTTGAAGCCAAGCAGCCCCTGGCCAGCCATGCCTTGGTGCTTGCGCGTTTGGATGAAAAAGGCATTGCGCAGTTACAGCGCCTGGCCGCAGCGGGTGAGGTGCCCAGCCCGCCAGAGTTGCTGCTGCCGCTCAAACGCCTCAAGGGGCAATGGGTGGTGGTGACCGATGCCTATTTCTTCCCCGAAGGGCAAGGCCAGCCCTTGGCAAAAGCGCTTTATGGAGAGTTTCGTGTGCTGCAGGATGGACGTGCGCTTTTGGTGGGGTTGGCGGGGGAGGAGCTGCAAGCCTTGCGGCCCGCAGATTAAACCCGACGCATCAGGCGTGCGTAAATTTGCTCGCGCTCTTGTGGGCTGGCGGCTACCAAGGCGCGGCAGGCATTGTCTGGCAGCATAGTATTGCGGCGGCGGTCTTGTGATACGGGGACTGAGCGCCAGCCAGAGAGGGTTAACCAGCTCCATAATTCAGAGCTAATGGGGTGGGTAATTTTCATTTTTATATCACCCAGAACAATTTCACTGCCAACTTTTGGGGCTGGGCCAAGGGGGTAGGGGCGACGCTCTTTGCGAATGGATAATAAATTGCGAACAAAGTTTTTCATGGGAAAGAAGCGAAGTCATGCTGCCCAAAATAGCAGCGGTGAGTCATGCGTATATAAACCTCTGAGTATCAGGATGGCTTGCGCTCTAAAATAAGTATAGAAAGTTGAAGATGTTAAAGCAAAGCAAACAATTGTTGCAAACGCTGTTTTGGGCTTGCGCTTTCGGCCTGCTGGCAGGCTGTGCCAGCCCCCATGCCCATGTGGGCCTGGGCATCCCCGTGGGGCCAATGAGTATTGGGGTGGGCGTAGGCACAGGTGGGGTTTCTGCTGGGGCGGCGGTGGGCGCTAAGTGGCTCGCTCCTTGGCAGTAAAAAAGCCCATAGGCCTTTGGCTTATGGGCTTTTTTGCAAGGGCGTTGCAGGCTTAGTAGCTGTACACGCCTTGTTTGGTTTTGCGGCCCAGGCGGCCAGCGGCCACGTATTCTTTGAGCAGGGGGCTGGGGCGGTATTTGCTGTCGGCAAAATCGCTATAGAGCACTTCCATAATGGCCAAGCACACATCCAGGCCAATCATGTCGGCCAGGGCCAGAGGGCCAATCGGGTGGTTGCAGCCCAGCTTCATGCCTGCGTCGATGTCTTCGGCGGTGGCCAAGCCCTCAGCCAGCACAAAGAAGGCTTCGTTAATCATGGGGACAAGGATGCGGTTGACCACAAAGCCCGAGGCGTTCTTGACGGTGATGGGGGATTTACCCAGGCGCTCGGCCAAGTCCTTCACGGCGGCGTGGGTTTCGTCCGAGGTTTGCAGGCCGCAAATCAGCTCCACCAGCTTCATCATGGGCACGGGGTTGAAGAAGTGCATGCCAATGAATTTGTCAGCACGGCTGGTAGCTGCGGCCAGCTTGGTAATCGAGATGGATGAGGTGTTGGAGGCGATGATGACCTCGGGGCCCACCAAGGCATCCACTTGCTGCAGGATTTTTAGTTTGAGCTCGTAGTTTTCGGTAGCGGCCTCAATCACGATATCAGCGGCTTTGAAGTCGTTGTAGTCGGTAGAGGTCTTGATGCGAGCCAGGGCAGCGTCTTTGTCAGCCTGGGTGATTTTCTCTTTGCTCAAGAGGCGCTCCAGGCTGTTGGCCACTGTGGCTAAACCTTTGCTAACGGCCTCTTGCGAGATGTCCACCATGACCACATTCAGGCCAGAGGTTGCACAGGCTTGGGCAATGCCGTTGCCCATGGTGCCAGCGCCAATAACGCCTACGGTTGTGATGCTCATTCTGAAAATTCCTTTTAAATCAATGATGAAGGGTTGAGAGGGTAAAGTGGTGCTTAATCTGCCATCGTAGCGCAGTTTTTTAATGTAGCAGCCGCTCAAGGCCTGTTGTTCAGCTGCACCGGGTAAACCAGCGAAGCCAAGAACAGTCCTTGATAAATTACATATTTTTACCGATAATTAGTGGTTTACCCTAGATGGGTTAAGAGCCCCTTTCGAATCCTTTCGAAGGAGCATCAGAGGTGGGCGGTCCTTTACCGCTTTTTTGTTTTTCATCCGAGGTTTTCATGAGTTCAGCTTCTTCCCTTTACAGCTTGGCTGGGAAAAAAGGTTTGGTCCTGGGTGTGGCCAATGACCGTTCGATTGCTTGGGGCTGCACCAAGCTGTTTCGCGACCAAGGTGCAGAGGTGGTGGCGACTTGCCTGAATGAAAAAGCACGCAAATATGTGCAGCCCCTGACCGATTCAGTGGGCGTTGACCTGGTGAACTGCGACGTAGAGCAGGCCGGTGAGCTGGAAGCAGCCGTAGAGCACGCCGTGAAAAAATTTGGCAAGCTGGACTTTCTGATTCACTCTATTGCCTGGGCTCCACTGGAAGACCTGCATGGCGATGTGGTCGATAGCTCGCGTGAGGGCTTTGCCCGCGCCGTCAACGTCTCCTGCCACAGCTTTGCCGAAGCGGCCAAACTGTGCCGCCCCCACATGGCCGATGGCGGCGGGACGATGCTCTCCATGACCTACCTGGGCTCTGGCGAAGTAGTGCCCAACTACGGCGTGATGGGGCCGGTGAAGGCCGCGCTGGAATCCATGGTGCGCTATATGGCCATGGAGCTGGGGCCAGACAATATCCGCGTACACGCTGTCTCGCCCGGCCCGATTTTGACGCGCGCCTCCTCCGGCATTGCCGAGTTTGACCAGATGATGGAAGTCAACCGCAATAAAGCACCGCTCAAGCGCCTGGTGACGCTGGAAGAAATTGCCCAGCTCAGCGCCTTCCTGTGCATGGAGGCTGCCAGCGGCATGAGCGGCCAAACGATTTATGTGG
The DNA here is from genome assembly GCA_964567385.1 of uncultured Comamonas sp. Taxonomy (GTDB): domain Bacteria; phylum Pseudomonadota; class Gammaproteobacteria; order Burkholderiales; family Burkholderiaceae_C; genus Comamonas. The sequence continues at coordinate 6,364 of CAZMMM010000015.1, read as the reverse complement.
ACGCTGGCGTTCACGCCATGGACTAAGCCGCTGGCTAACCTTGCACCCACCCAGCCCGGCTGCGGTGGGTGTTTTCTTATGTTTCAAGTTTTGCGATAGCGATAGGGAAAATCTAATGAATCAACCCGCTTTGGATAATGACTGGATGGAAAACGTCACTTTTGACGAACTAAGCGTTGGCCAGTCGGCCCGCTTGGTGCGCACGGTGACGCAAGAAGATATTCAGGCGTTTGCCGCCGTGTCTGGCGATATCAACCCCGCCCACTTGAACGTGGAGTACGCCAACGCCACCATGTTTGAAGGCGTGATTGCCCACGGCATGTTTGCTGCTGGCCTGATTTCTGCCCTGTTTGGCACACGCTTTCCCGGCCCCGGCACGATTTACTTGGGCCAAGAGCTGAGATTCACCCGCCCCGTGCGCATTGGTGACACGCTGACTGTGCTAGCCACCGTGTCTGAAAAGAACGAAGAGAAAAAGCGCATCAAGCTCGATTGCTTGGTCACCAACCAAAAGGGCGAAACCGTCTTGAAGGGTGAGGCCAGCCTGATGCCCCCCACGCAAAAAGTGCGTGTGGCGCGTATTGATGCCCCCCAAATCCAGTTGTTTGACCCAGAGGCACGCCACCACGAGCTGCTAGCGCAAGTGGCTGGCCGTGAAGCTGTGCGTTGCGCCGTGGTACACCCCTGCGATGAAGGCTCCATTACCGGCGCTATCGATGCTGCCAACGAAGGCTTGATTGTTCCCGTGCTGATTGGCCCTGAAGGCCGTATCCGCCACGCTGCCGAGCAAGCGGGCGTTAGCCTGGAAGGTGTCGAAATCATCTCGGTAGAGCACAGCCACGCCGCTGCCGAACTGGCTGCCGCCATGGCCGCCCGCAAGGATGTGGAAATCATCATGAAGGGCAGCCTGCACACCGATGAGCTGCTCAAAGCCGTTTTGCAGCAGCCGGCACTGCGCACAGGCCGTCGTTTGTCGCACGTCTTCCGCTTTGATGTGCCGCTGTACGACAAGCCCCTGGTGATTACCGATGCGGCCATCAACATCGACCCCAAGCTGAACGAGAAGGCAGACATCATCCAGAACGCCATCGACTTCCTGCGCGTGATGGGTGTGGAGCAGCCCAAGGTGGCGATTCTGTCGGCGGTGGAGACAGTGACTGCCACCATCCCCTCTACCCTGGATGCTGCGGCGCTGTGCAAGATGGCCGACCGTGGCCAGATTACCGGCGGCCTGCTGGACGGCCCCTTGGCGTTTGACAACGCCATCTCCCCTGATGCCGTGCGTATCAAAGGCATCAATTCGCTGGTGGCTGGTCAGGCCGATATTCTGGCTGTGCCCGATCTGGAAAGCGGCAACATGATTGCCAAGCAGCTGGAGTATCTGGCTGGTGCCAATGGCTCTGGCCTGGTGCTGGGTGCGCGCGTGCCTATCGCTTTGACCAGCCGTGCCGATGGCCCCATGGCCCGCGTGGCCTCGACTGTGCTGGCAGTGTTGATGGCCTACGAGCAACGCCGTATTGCCGAGGAAGACGCTTGGAAGCAGGGCCAAGCTTAAGCTTTGCCCAATTGCATGGAAAGGTAGAAAAATGGCCATTCTTGCCGTGAACGCGGGCTCGTCCTCGCTGAAATTTTCTTTGCACCCGATTGAGGGCGGGCAGGTGTTGCCCCACACCCTCTCGGGCAACATCCAGGGACTGGAGCCTAATGGCCAGCCCCAAATGGGATGGACCCACCAAGGCATCAAGCAGCAGGAAACCCTGAGCGTTGGCGCAGGCCAGCAGCCCTTTCATGCTGCCCTGGAGCGCCTGAACGCCTTGGTGCAAGAGCTGGCTGCGGCCCAAGGCATACGCGCTGTAGCCCACCGCGTAGTGCACGGCGGTGGTGAATACGACCAGAGTGTGGTAGTGACTGATGAGGTGGTGCAGAAGCTGGAGCGTTTCAACTCTCTGGCCCCTTTGCACCAGCCGCACAACGTGGAAGGAATCAAGCGCTTTCGCCAGGCCTTCCCTGATGTGCCGCAAATCGCTTGCTTTGACACGGCGTTTCACGCCACCATGCCCGAGGTGGATTACGCCTTTGCTTTGCCGCAGGAGCTGCGTGAACAGGGCGTGCGCCGCTATGGCTTTCACGGCCTGTCCTACCAATACATCATGTCGGTGCTGGAGCAAGAAACCCTGCGTGGCCGTGGCCGCGTGGTGATGGCCCACCTCGGCAACGGTGCCAGCCTGTGCGCTGCTTTGGGTGCACAAAGCGTAGCCACCACCATGGGCTTTTCCGCACTGGATGGCTTGATGATGGGCACGCGCAGCGGCAATCTCGACCCCGGCGTACTGCTCTATCTGCTGGAGCAGGGCTGGGATGCCAAGCGCATCGAGAAGCTGCTCTACAAGGAGTCTGGCCTGCTGGGCGTGTCTGGCGTGTCTGCTGATATGCGTACTTTGCGTGCTGATGGCAGTGCCAACGCCCAGCGTGCGATTGACCAGTTCACCCACCGCGTGGTGCGTGAAATTGGCGCACTGACTGCCTGCCTGGGTGGCCTGGACGTACTGGCCTTCAGTGGCGGCATTGGCGAGAACGATGTGGAGCTGCGCCAGCAGGTGTGCGAGCGCCTGGAGTGGACGGGCCTGCGCATTGATGCCGAGCGCAACCGCGCTGCTGGCGGCAAGGCGGCCTGGGCCATCCATGCGCCTGACAGCCGTATTGAAGTCTGGGTCATCCCCACTGACGAAGGCCGCGTAGCCGCGCGTGAGGCAGCAGCCCTGTTGCGTACTTTGCCGTAAGCATGTTCTAAGGCTTGTTATGGCCATCAGCCATTTTTAATGGCAGCCCCCTGGTGCTTTGCAGTGCCAGGGGGCTTTTTTATGCTTGCTGCTATCGTGGCTGGCTGCACTGCTGGTGCCAGGCCAGCCATTGCGTAAAAACCTGTCTTAGTAGTGCAGGCTGATTGCCGCCCTGGGGCCAAGCGCCTAGTTGCTCCAGGGCCAGGCTTGCGGCCTCAAAGCTAGAGAGCTGATGGGCTTGCTGCGCCTTGCGAATATGGTAGGCAGAGGTTTGGCCAGCATCCAAACCCCAGCGCGGCAGGCTTTGCAGTGTGGGGTTGGCGTAGAGCATTTTGCGGCTTTTGCGCCAAGTGGCATCCAGCAGTACCAAGCGCAGATGCTTAGGCTGGGGCAGCCATTGCGGGGGCAGGGCAGCGGGTGTTTGCAGCGGTAACTGGGGATTGCTGGGGCTGGCAGGGTAGAGCAGCAGGCTGTGCTTATTGCCAGCAGCTAGCCACTGGGTGAGCTGAGTGGAAGAAAATTGCTCGCCCACTTCCAGGCGGCTGCCGGGTAGGCACAGGTGCAGCAGCCGTGCTGTGTTCTTGGCGTGGCCTTGCTCCAGTGGGTGTTGCAGTATCAGTAGCTCAATGCTGCTGCTAACCGGTTGCAGCAGTGGGCAGTAGCAGGTGCTGCTAGGGCGCAGGCACTGCGCACATTGGGCGCGGCGCTGCGCAGGGGCTAGTGGCAGGGGGCTCAAAACTCCAGATTGTCAATCAGGCGGGTGTTGCCCAGGCGGGCTGCGCCCAGGGCAACCAGAGGGGCGCTGGCCAGCTCCTCAGCATTCGGGCTTTGCAGGCTGTCGCGCAGGCGCACAGTGAGGTAGTCGGTCTGCCAGCCCAAGGCGTTCAGGGCTTGGCGGTTCTGGGCTTCCAGCACTTCCAAGGGCTGCTCGCCCTGGCGGGCGACCTGCGCCAGGCTTTGCAGAGCGCCAGACAGGGCTTGTGCCTGCTCTAGCTCGGCGCTGCTCAGATAGCTATTGCGTGAGCTGAGGGCCAGACCGCCTTCAGCGCGGGCAATCTCTGCGCCCACAATCTCAATAGGCAGGGCGAACTGCTGCACCATGCGCTCAATCACCAGGCGCTGCTGGTAGTCTTTTTTGCCGAACACCGCCACACCGCCGCCCGTGCTGGCAAAGACGGCGCTAAACAGCTTCATCACCACGGTACACACGCCGGTAAAAAAGCCGGGGCGAAACTGGCCTTCCAGAATGTTGGCCAGCGCCGGGTCGGGCTGGATTTTGAAGGTTTGCGGCTGGGGGTAGAGCTCGCTTTCCTTAGGCGCGAAGACGATGTCGCAGCCCTCCGCCTCTAGCTTGGCGCAGTCGTCTTGCAGGGTGCGCGGGTAGCTGTCGAAGTCTTCGTGGGGCAAAAATTGCAGGCGGTTGACGAAGATGCTGGTCACCTGCACATTGCCCAGGGGCTTGGCCTGGCGCACTAGGGCGATATGCCCGGCGTGCAGATTGCCCATGGTGGGCACAAAGGCGGGGCGACCACGCCCGGCCAGGGCGGTGCGCAGTTGGGCAATGCTGTGTACGACTTGCATAGTAGAGGTTGGAAGTAGAGCCTGAAAAATTGTTAGAACATAAACACGTTCTTACCAAGCGTGCTGCTCGTTATTGGGGAAGCTGCCGTTTTTTACGGCCTCAACGTAGGCGGCCATGGCGCCTTTGACGCTGCCTGCGTCCTGCATAAAGTTGCGCACAAACTTGGGCATCTTGCCCAGGTTCATACCCAGCATGTCGTGCAGCACCAGCACCTGGCCTGCTGTGCCGTTGCCCGCGCCAATACCAATGGTGTGGCAGTGGGGCAGTTCTTGCGTCAGACTGGTGGACAGGGCGGCGGGCACCATCTCCAGCACCAGCATGCTGGCGCCGGCATCTTGCAGTTCCAGGGCGTGGCGGCGCAGTTGCTGGGCGCTGGCATCGTCACGCCCTTGTACGCGGTAGCCGCCCAGGGCGTGGACGGTTTGTGGGGTCAAGCCCAGGTGGGCGCAGACGGGAATGCCGCGCTCTACCAAAAAGCGCACGGTGGGCGCTGTCCAGCCGCCGCCTTCCAGCTTCACCATATGCGCCCCGGCTTGCATCAAGGCAGTGGCGCTGCGCATGGCCTGCTCGGACGATTCTTGGTAGCTGCCATAGGGCAGGTCAGCCACAATCCAGGCCGTGCCCTGGGCGCGGCGCAGGCCACGGGCAACGCTGTCGGTGTGATACACCATAGTCTCCAGCGTTACGCCCATGGTGCTGGGCAGCCCCTGGCAGACCATGCCCAGCGAGTCGCCGACCAAAATTGTCTCAACGCCTGCCGCATCGGCCACGGCGGCAAAGGTTGCGTCGTAGGCGGTAAGCATGGTGATTTTTTCCCCGGCAGTGCGCATTTGCGCCAGGCGCGGCAGGCTGATAGGGCGGCGCTGGGGCAGGGGGGAGGCGGGGGGAATCGTGCCGTAGGGTGTGCCGCTGGCCGGGGCGGTGGAGAGGGGGTGATTCATCAGCGGGGGCTTTCTATCAAAGAAGTGGAGGCGCGGGGCTTGGCTTATTTCTCGCCTTTGTAGTAGCTGTGCTTAGTCATGTCGGCAATATCTACGCTCAGCTGCACTACGTCTAGCTCGGGTGGGCGGGGCACATGCTGGTGCAGCGCAGCGGCAATGCCTTCACTGAGCTGCTGGCGTATTTCCGGGGGGCGGCCTTCTACTAGCTGTAGGAACACATGCACAAAACCGCGTGGCTGGGCGGCTGTGCCAATCACAAAGCTATCAACGCGCTGGCAGCGTACTTTTACATCGGACTCATGCCCAACGGTGGGGTGGTTGCAAACGAAGGCGTTGACGGCCTGCATCAAAGCCATTTCATCCAGGCCAGTGACGTTGGCGCTGTACTCAATATAGATATGGGGCATGGGTAAACCTTGTGAGCGGGTGGGGGAGGCAGCCTAAAAATAGGGGGCAAGGGTAACAAATCGCAGGCAGATTTGCCAAAACCGGCCAGTGTAGGACGGCTATTGCGCAGAAAATACAGGATTTGCCCCAGTATGAGCAGCAGACTGGGGCGTATGCCGCTATGCTTGCGCCCCCATGTATGTTTGCCTGCTTACAGCCCTATGACCTCCCCCTCCATACTTCAGCAAGCCCAAGACGATGTGCAGCGTGCCCTGCAAGAAGACATCGGTGCGGGTGATTTGACGGCCGCCTTGCTGCCCGCTGGCCAGCGCGTGCAGGCACGCATTGTGGCGCGTGAGGTAGCCGTGATTTGCGGTGCGCCCTGGGTGGAGGCCGCTTTGCGCAGCCTAGACCCCAGCGCCCAATGGCAATGGCAAGTGGCGGAAGGCCAGCGCTGCCAGCCCGAGCAGGTGGTGCTCACCATGCAAGGCGATGCCCGTGCCCTGCTCTCTTCCGAGCGCACGGCCTTGAATTTTCTGCAACTGCTCTCAGCGGTGGCAACCAAGACGGCGCAGTATGTAGATGCCGTGGCGGGTACTAAGGCGCGGATTGTGGATACGCGCAAAACCCTACCCGGTCTGCGTGTGGCGCAGAAATACGCCGACCGGGTAGGG
>CAZMMM010000014.1:7864-14356 GCA_964567385.1 uncultured Comamonas sp. | reverse complement strand
GAGCGGGATGAAGTTGGCGGCATTCTGGCCAGTGGCAATGCACAGGTGCAGGGTGGTAGTCATAGTGTTTCTCCTAAAAATTCAACAATTTCAAACCGCTTGAATGTAGCGCCCAACGCCAGCAGCTCTTGCGTACTGAGTTCGCGCCCACGGGCATCGGCGGGCAAGGCCAGCACCAAATGCCAGTAAGCCGCGCCGCGTGCGCATACCTCAGCGGCCAGGTGTACGGGCAGCGTGCCAATCACGCGGTCGCCGGGTTGGATGTCGGCGGGGTCAAGGTGCGGCACATGGCGGTCAAACTGGGGGCCGCATTGCTGCATCCATTGCAGCGTGCCAGGGTGGCGGGAGATAAACCAAGTAGTCATGCAGGCATTGTGTGCCAAGGCTGCGGCTGGGCGCTCTGCCGCAAGCTTGCCAAGTTTGCGGTTTGCCCCCCAATCAGGGCTTGTCGTAACATGCAGACATTTTCACCCAGGAGCTTGCCATGACGATTGCCACCATGAACAGCCGCACCTTTGCGCGCGATGCGGCGCTGGTCAAACGCGCCGCGCAGCAGGGGCCAGTCATCATCACCGAGCGGGGCAAGCCCGCTTTGGCGGTACTCAATATCGAGGATTACTACCGCCTGACCGGGCAAAGCAGCAGCCCCAGTCTGCTAGAGGCGATGCAGGCTATTGTTGCGCCTGATGGAGTGGGGGCTGGAGTGGAGTTGGAGCTGCCCGCACGCCCTGAAGCCATTGCGATACAGCGCCGTATTCCTGACCTGGACGATGCGACGGAGGCTTGATGTACTTGCTTGATACCAATGTGCTGTCGGAACTGCGTGCAGGCAAGCCCCGTGCGGATGCACAGGTGCTGGCCTGGGCAGCCAGCGTACCGCTGGGGGCGCAGTATGTGAGTGTGATTGCCTGGATGGAGTTGGACATCGGCATCCTGCGGCTGGAGCGGCGCACCCCACCCCAGGGGCAGGCTTTACGCACTTGGCTGAATGGCGTGCGCGGTCTGTTTGCCGAGCGTACTTTGGTGATTGACGATGCAGTGGTACAGCGCTGCGCCCGGCTGCATGTACCTGACCCGGCTCCACCGCACGATGCCCTGATAGCCGCCACGGCTCTGGCGCATGGGCTGACTTTGGTCACGCGCAATGTGCGGGATTTTGCGGGCATGGGGGTGACTGTACTCAACCCGTGGGAATCGGGTGTGGGCGCTCAAGCCAGCCCCAGCCGATAGCCCCCCATGCCAAAGCTGGCGTTTTTGCCGACGTGCAGCCATTGGCCCAGGTGCAACAACTCGGCAAACGGGGCCAGATTGCCACGCAGTTGCAGACTGCCCAGCAGACCACCCAGCTTCATCTCCCGCTGCTGGCGTTGCGAAAACCGCCCCCAATCAAACCAATGCAAGTCGGTAGCGGCCAGCTCAATGGCGGCGGCTTGGGCGCTGAGGGTGGCAAAGTCTTGCTGCGGTGCATTGGTGCCGAGGTGGGTGTCCAGCAGCAACTGGTAGCGCCGTGCCAGGGTGATGAGCAGCGTGCGGGCGGTAAGGGTGGCGGCGGATACCGGCTTGCTCTGTTGCTGCAAGCGCATGGGGGTCAGCAGGTGCAGCGTGGCTTGTTGCCCCAGCGTGGGGGCGGAAGGTAGAGAGTCGCTTTCGCGCTGCACATTCAGCAGGGTGCAGCGGCTGCGCTGTTCGTGTTGGCCGCCAAGGCCGGTGCGCAAGGCGTGTTCCCAGGCCAAGGTCAAGGCGGGTAGGTGGGCAATTGCTTGGCCTATCAGCACCAAGTTAAAACCAAAAGTCTGCCCCGCTTGCAGGCGCTGCGCACCGCTGGGCGGCTCAATCACATAAGGCGCAGGCATTTGGCTAAATTTTTGCAGGCTGTGTTCAGGCAACGGGGGCGGGGCAAAGACTTGGCAGTAAGGGCAGGTGGCGTGCAGAGCGCAGGGCTTACCGCTTTCGTGCGGTAGCGGAGCCAGCGCTAGCAGCGCATGTCCCAAAGCGCCGCGCAACATGCTGCCTGCGTAGGGCGGCAGGTGCAGCGGGGCTTCAGCGCGGGCGCTGAGGTGCAGGCGGGTGATGGGTAGGGCAGGCTGTGGCGTGGTGGGCATGGCGTTAGAGCGGGCTAAGTGCTTGGGCGCAGGCTTTGATTTGCGCCAACAGTTGTTTTTGCGTGGTTTTGCGAATGTCTGGTAAGTGGTTGAAGCGGGCCAAGCGCTGGGGAAGCTGGGCGGCTTGCTCCAGCATCTGTGCTATGCAGTTTTGCGCATACGCCGTATGTACCCCTCCTTCTTTAGCCAATTGCAGCAGGTGGGTTTGCTGAATTCGGTTGCCGTAGCCGCAAATATCCATGTGGTGCTGTCCACCGGGGCCATCGCTGTAGGTCAGGTCAAATGCCGGGGCCAATTGCCAGCGCCCTTGTGCATTCAAGCGCCAAGCAAAGTTTTTGGGGTGGTCATCCCGGTTGTGAAACAACACATTGAAGACGGCGCGGGCGTAGGCTTTTTCTACTTCGCGCTCATCACGGGTGAGCAGGCGGGTGGCGCGTAAAAAGCTGCTGTAGTCCGCAGCACCGGGCAGGCGAAAGTCTGCGTGCAAGAGGCCAGCCAAGCTGTGTATGGGCACGCGCTGGCCTTGTTCGCGGTCAAAGCGTTGCACCGCAAAGGCGGCCAATTTGGGCGAGAGGCGCAGATAAAAGCTTGCGGGCATGGGCAGGCCACAATCGCGGGCGAGTTCGGCGTAGAGCTGCTCAATGGCGCAGACTTCCGGGTGCTCGCCTTGGGCCGGAAACTTCACCAGCCAAGGCTGCCCAGGTGCATCGCTCAAGGTGCTGATGTGCTCGGTGGCGGCATCGTATTGCACCAAAGCCTTGGGTCTTGCCCCCTGCGGAGAGCCGCCCGTCAGCGCCAGTGCCTGCAAGGTGGCGCTGGCCTCGCCCGCAAGCACTTTGGCGCTTTCTTGCGCCAGGTGCAGCAGGCTCCAGTCGGGTTCGGATTCACCCCAGCTTTGCACAGGTTCAAAGCGCAAAGCGCCCATGGCACGACGGCCCATAAAGGCCAGGCGGTCTAATGGGCTGGGCGCTGGCAGGTGTAGCGGTGAAAGCTCCAACCCAGTTTGCAAGGCTTGGGGGCTGTATTCAAACAGCAGGTTGTGCCCATCGTCAGCCAAATGGCCCAGCAGCCAATCCTGCCCCCAGCCACAGTAGTACACAGCCAGTTGCTCAATCATGGGTGGCCCCTGTCTTGAGGCGGCTGGCGCGTTGGCGCTGCTGCGCGGCAGCCGCCTGCTGCATTTGGGCAATGGACTGCACTTGCAGCTTGAACAGCGGCTCCAGCGCATCCAGCAGGCCCAGCACCTGCACTACGCGCACTAAGGTTTCCAGCGTGCATTGGCCGCTTTGCTCCAGCTTGCGCACCGCACCCACCGACAAGCCCGCCATCTGCGCCAGCGTGCTTTGGCTGAGGTTTTGCGCTAGGCGCTGGCTGCGCAGGCGTGTACCTAGGGTTTGTAGAATTTCAGCGGGCCGGAGGAGATTAAAGTGCATATAAATGATGCTTATAGAGAATATTTTCTAATAAACATCATAATAATGGTGATTAGGATGGTTGTCGCCTCCTGAGGAGGAGCTACCCAAGCGTAGGCAGGGACAGGGTCATGCTTCAACCTTCACCAGTACGCTCTCCGCCACGTAAGCGGTGACTTTAACGAACTGATTGGTTTTGACCTTTTGCTGGATGGCAGTGGGCAGGGATGCGAGCAACTCCTCGCCCTTGGGGGCAAGTGCAATAGCGGTCTGACCGCTTTTTTCTACGCTGAGGGAACCGTTAGCGCGATTGAACTTGATGCGCGCGCCAGACCATGAATCAAATTTCTCCACTTCCATCACGCCAAACCCGATGGCCGTTTTGGCCCCCGCCCCCAGCCATTCCAACGCCTTGTCTAGTGCCAGCCAGAGGTTGGCGAGTTCTTGCTGGACAACAGCTGCCTCCATGCCCAGACGGGGAAGAATGGCGAATTGCAGCTTGAGGTTGCGCGTCGTGAGGTAGCTGACGGGCACGGGTGAATGCCAGTCGCCGGGCTGGGTGTCTTTGGCGAGTGGTAGGGGCTTGCCGTCTTTTTCAGTCTTTCCGCCTTTTTCGTACCATTTGCCCATGTGCGGGGTCATAACATCCACAAAAAGCTCACAGGGGGCGGTGGGCAAGGCATCTAGAAAAACGAATTGCCCGCTTTGTTCGGCCACACCGTCTTTTTTCACCGTGCCGAACCAGCGCAGCAGCACCTCGTTTTTGTCCTTGCCGTCATAGGCGGTTTCGACCAAGGCACGCACCAATCCCTTAACGGCGCTGCCAGGCAGGTAGGGCGTGCCCAGTGTGGGATGCCACAAAAAGCCGTTTTCCAGCGGATGCGGATTGCCCGTGCCGGTGACAAAGCTGCCGGGGCAGTGGTAGATGCGTGTTTGCCCGCCTTGGCTGGTGGCCAATTGGGCGATTTTTTCAGCTTTGGCTTGTAGCTCGGCAGTTGTGCCAGATAGTTTGCGGTGGAATTGGCGCAGCCATGCGGAGCGGGCTGGCTCGTCCTTGCCAAATTCATCGGAAAAGCCGGAGAAAAACCGTTCAAACCACAGGCCAAGGTTCATGCTGCCTGGGCTGATGGTTTGGGGCGCGTCCAGCCCTTGGTACATAGGCAATGGCATATTGGCTCCTTATTCTTTTTTCAGAAATGCCAGGGCAAATTTCTTCAGCCATTCCAGCAGTGCCAAGGCTTCGTTCTGGGCGGCCATGTAGTGCTGAATGTCTGATCGGGTGATGGCTTTCAGCACGTCGGGGTCTTCTTTGAAGACGCGGCCTTTGCTGGTGTCTGCGCACAGCCACTCACCGACAAGGTGATAAATCTGACGATGAGCACTGCCCTCGTCCTTCATGTGATAGAAGGCCAGCGCCTGCCCTAGCCCATTCATGCGGATAAGCGCGGGCAAGCCGTTGAGGTAGCGCCGCACTTCGATTTGGCGTGCTTCGTCGCCGTTGGCAATGGCATCAATTTTTGCCAATGCGTATTCGGCGCGGTCTTGATCCATGCTGCGCGGTTTTGTGGTGGCTTGGCTTTCACGAATGGCCGGTGTCGGAGTTGGTGTCGAAGTTGATTTCGGCACTAGCACTACTGCACTTGCGGCTTGGCGTTGCTGCGCTTGCTGCTTTTTTTTGTATTTGCTCATGCTGCACCTCCTTTGCCTTGCGCTTTGTTGATGCCGACGCGACACCACCCCATGCCGGTGGTTTCATTGCCCCCCAGTTGCAGCCAGTTTTTGCCTGCGGGGAGCAGTTGCTCAAAGCGTTCCAGCACCTGCTCGGCCTTGAGTTTGCTGTCTTTACGGCGCGATGCCGTGGCGGTCAGTGGCACATACAGCAGTGTTTCTGGCGGTAGGCTTTCTTCGTACCAAAGCTGGCCTTTTTTGACGGTTTTGGTGGCGGCATCAATAGCGATATGGGCGTTGATGGCGGTGGCGTTACGCGCCAAGAAGCTGAAGATGTCGTCATGCACGATGACGAGTTTTTCTTGCAGATTGGCCGCAGTCAGTGCACCGCCACTGAGCGCCGCCAGCGCACCGGCCAACGTGCTAATGCTGGGTGACGGACTTTGCTCCAGCCGGAACTCTTCCAGAAACAGTTGCTTGTCGCCTTCGCCCCAAGCATTTAGCCCCGTGAGTGCTGGAATCGCTGGGAGCTGAACATCCAGCCCCAGCCTTTGGGCATGGTTGGCAAAGCGTTGTAGCGCCTCTGGGCAAGTTACCCATTTGAAGCTGCTTTGCAGCGAGCGCACGGGCAGCGCCAGCAGCAGCGCATCACCTACCAGTAATGCGCCTGCATGACTGCTATCCGGTTTGTCCGCAGCGGCGCTATGGTCGGGGCCAAACAAGTCGATGGTGTCTTGGGTGCCGAAATCGGCATGGTGGAAGGCATGGGCACGCAATGCCCCTTTGACGGCGGAGCCATAGACGCAAGGCCAGTCGTTGTGAACTTCACGCTGAATGGGCAAATCAATACCGGCCACCGATTGACCTGCGCCAGCGTGTAGCGGCGTTTCGGTGGTGAGGAAAAGCAGGGCAGCAGCGCTGTGGTTATGGCTCATGGGTTCATCCTTTGAAAGTGCTGTTGGTAGGGAGGCGGCCAGCAATCCAGAGGTTGCGGCCCGTTGCGTCGGTCAGAGTATTCAGGGCTTGCTGCACAGTTTTTAGGGTTAAGCTGGCGGCAGCTTGTGCTTGCACATACAGCACACTGCCAGGGGGCAGTAGGCTGTGCACGGGGCGGGCTTGGTGGGTTGCCATATCCCAGCCGCCTTCGCGCAATGGCCTACCACAGGCCACGCCCAAAATGCGTAGGTCAATGCCGCCCAGTGAACCTTCCCAAACATCCACGCCATCAGAACGCTGCACGCGCTGAAAGCCTTTGGGAATGCCCGCTGGCAGACCCGGAGCGCAGCACACCGGCGTGAGGTTGTAGAGCG
>CAZMMM010000014.1:0-7854 GCA_964567385.1 uncultured Comamonas sp. | reverse complement strand
ATAGATGAATCTTGGCCTTGGCAGACATGCAGCGCCGCCTGTCTGCCTTCGCCGCCCAGGCGAATGGTGGTGTGGGTGGGCAGCAACTCAGCATCGGCCAGGCCGTGCAGGCGTAGCTCAATGGCTACACCTTGGGTAAGTCGCAGGTGGCGCGTTTGATACAGCAGACCTTCCTGTACGGATTTTCGGCTGTTGTCGCGGCCTATGCCCAGGCGGTTTTCTTCCTGAAAGAGCTGTTTTTGCTCAATGATCTGGCTTGCCTCCGGTGCCTGCCCTTGCAGGATTTTTTGCAGGCCGTCGGTAGTGAGCCAGCAGCGTTCAGCGGGCTTGCTGCCTGCCAAATCCGTCAAGCCAGGAACTTTATCGGGGAAGCAGGGCAGATGCACCTTGCCCAAATCGCAATGCACGGGGTCACCCAAATCCAGCAGAAAGTAATGCGGTGTGCCGCCGACTTCCTTGACCATCAAATTAGCCGGTGCTGGGTACAGGCGCTGGCCGTCCAACGCCAGAAAAGGGCCGCTCACGCGCAGACTGCCCAGATCGTCGCCATAGCCAATAACGGCCTGCAATGCCTTGTTGCTGCCAAAGCTATGCCAATCGCCGCCGTGGCGGGCATACCAGGCATCGCCAATCAGTGTGCGCAGTGCGCCCATCAGGGTACGCACGGGCGGCGGAAATACGCTGCCCAGTTCGCTGCTGCCCACGCTGCCATGCGGACGCGATTCACGGAAAAACCAGGTGTCCAGCGGCTCGAAGCGGCAGTTCAGTGCATTCGTTGAAGTGGTGGTACTCATTCCTTCTCCAATCCTTTTTGCGCGAGAAAGCGCACCAACAACGCGGCATCGGCGTTGATGGGTTTTTCTTTATCCAGCTCGGACTTGGCTCCTGCCTCTTGGCGCTGGTATTGCCAGCATTGATCCAGTAGCTCGTGCAGTTGGGTTTTCAATGCGTCTTTGTCTTGGCCACTGCTTTTTTCCAGATTACCCCAGGAGTGCAGGTATTCGGCCAGCAGCAGCTTCTCCAGGATGTCGGCACTGCCTGTCTGGAAGCGCTCCAGCACCTGCTTCATGCGGAAGAAGAATTTGTTGGAAAAATGGCCGCCCTCTGGCTGTTCAGCCTGGGTTGCAAACGCCTGAGCTACTTGCACCATCTTGACCTTGCCAGCGTCATCCAGTGCCTTTTCCCAGGGCATGGCCCATTGCAGCGCCATGCCAGATGGCTTCCAGACGCGCACGGCAATGGCATCGCGTCCTGTCTGGTCTTTGGCCACGTTATCGAGCAGCTTGTGCGCATCCTGCAAAACCTGCGTCAGCGGCGTGCGGAAATGCACGTACTCAATCGCGCCCGATAGGGTGGAGTCGATCGGTTTGTCCTTGGGGCTATGTTCTGCAAATTGCTCTTTGTAAAACTTTTGCAAAGCCGCCGCTGCGGGCAAGGCATCGTCCAGCGGCAAAAGCGCCAGCACATCGTCACCACCGGCATAAATCAGAAAGCCGTTGTGCTTGCGCACAATGTCCCCAGCGCCTGTGGTGAATGCGTTGAGCGCATGGCTGATGGGCGCTTGCTTGTCCTTGTCACCCATGTGTTTGCCGAGCTGGTCGCCGTCCATCAGCACGATGGCGTAATAGGGCGCGGGCAAATCGGTCACGCCTGCGGCATCGCGCAATTGGCGAAGCTGGTGCAGCACTCTTTTGGCGGCGGCTTGGTCTGCGAAGATGCGCGGATTTTCCAGCGCTGTGGGGAAGTACACCTGCCCATCCAAGCCCGCCCACAGACGGTGAAAGCCGTCGGCTTGGTGGCGGCTGGCAGCCGCGTCCTTGACGCAGCGAATGTCGATGTCAAATGGCGTGTCGTCCTGGGTATGCGCCGCTTCGCTGTAGCTGGTGATTTGGCGGGCAGCATCGTGAAATGCCGCGAAGTGTTCCTTCGGAGCCTTCTCAATCACCCTTGCCAGCCACGGCGCAGCGGCCAGAAATGCCACCGATGGCACGGCATGGGGGACTTGCCAGCCATACAGCTTGCCCAACGCGCCGGGCATGTCTGCTTCCACCCTGTCGAAGTAGCGAGAAAAGCGGCGCTTGATGAAGGCCATCGCGCAAAGCTGCTCCCCTTCGCCCAAGTCGCTGGCAATACCCGGCTGGCCGTTGCCCACGAGTTTTTTCCAGAAGGCGTTGACTTCCTTCATATTGGTGCGCGTCACGCCGGACAGCTCTTGCCAGCCATCCATCATCATGCACTTGTGGCCGGGTTCGTCGGGCGGCACAGGGCTGCGCCAGTTTTTGCGACGGTCAAGCAAGCTGGGCTGGCTGCCGTCGGACAGCACCCAGCTTATTTCCCAAAAATTGCTTATCTGCCGCTCCCAGATGTCGCGGGTTTGCGGTGAGGCCATTTGCGCCAAGTCATTGCGCCAGACGGCATCGGCCAAGGCACGCCATGCAGCTTGCACGGTTTGCGTCACCCATTCCGGGTGAAAGCCAGCGGGCACTTCGGCGGTGGTCGCCATAAAGCGGTTGGGGATGCTGCCTTGTTGGGGATAGGGGTCATTAGCTCCTGCCCTGCCGTAGAGGTTGCGCAGATAGCTTTCGTCCGGCACAGGAAACTGAACCTTGCCGCCTTGCTGCTGAATGCAGGCAATGGCCGCACTGGACAGCCACGACAGAATGAATGACCCCGCCCAAAAATCGCGTGTGCGACGTGCTTGCGCCACAAAGCCTTGCACAGGGCCGAGGGTGAATTGGAAGATTTGGGTTTGCTGCGCTGTTGTATCAACCACGGCTGGCTCCATTCAGGGTTTGGCGTTGAGCAAAAGCATTGCTATCCCGAGCATCTTTTATGCCTTTGCCGCCATCAAGGTAATCGTGGATAACGGCGTAGTCCGCGCTGGAGGCTGGGAGCTTCTGTTTACTTTTGCTTTTGATTTCAACCAGCATGTCTTTGCGAATGAACTCGCCAGGAAGCAGCGTTTGAATAGCGGCGAACTGCTCGTTTTCCAGTGCGTGGATATGAATGAAAAGCGGCGATGCGCGGCGGCCTTCATCTTCCACTGTGATGTCAGCCTTGCTCTTTGTGGATGAGAAGAAATAGTTGTGTGGCAGGCCAAAAACAATCCGCTCCGGCAGGCGATCGACTTTTTTCCCCTCCGTGGTGGTCTGGGCCAAATTGTGATCGGCGGTGAAGTTGCGGCGTGCCTCCTTACCAAGAATTTTTTCATCCTTGCCATAGCTCCGATACATCTGCATTTCATTCGACACCTTGGTCAGAGCTGCTAATGCCGATGAGTCCGTAAGCGATACGTCAATGCGGCTGCTTTGGCTCAAGGCAGTCAATGGCGCATTGCCGGGTGCGGAAAAATCCAGCGTCGCAATGAAGTCTTGAATGCTTTGCTGCGTGGTGAAACTTTGCGTGTCTTGCCCTGGCAGTTCGATGGAGTCAATGGAAAGAGAACCCAAGCCTCTGCGCGAGCGGCTTCCCAGCCCACCGAACAGCCCCAATGCAATGGCCGCTTTCCTGACCGATTCAATATCTGCGGCCACCGTTCTAGGCTTGAATTGCAATGTCAGCTCAAGGCTTCCCCCCTCAAGATATTGGCGCAGGATGCCGTCATTAAAGTGATGCAGACCCTGACCAAGCAAATAACCGATTTGCGCCAGCCCTTGCCCTGGCTGCTTGACCTTTGCGCCTTGCAAGGTGCTGCGCAGGCTCACGCTACTCTGCCGCGAACCCTCTTCGCCATCACTGGCCTTGCCAAACAAACGGCCTTCGGCAGCGTGCAGATTTGTGAGTGCTGCGTCGGTGTTGCCGTTGGCATCTTTGAGCACCTGCCCCCAGTTCAAAGCTCGCCACCAAAAGCGCAATGCGCCCTTGAACGAGGCATTGCGGAAGTACTGGTCATCGACGTGATGCCCGTCTCCCCCTAAAAACATGGGAGTCACGATGCGGTAGCGTGCCGTGATTCGAGTAGGTTCAGAAAATGTCATCATGTTTGGATAGTCTCCTCAGGATGGGGTTACTGTGCAGTCAGTGGATGGTTATAGGGCGGGCAGACGTATGGGAGCAGTGTGCCAAACTTCGCAGCCGTTATCTGCACTGGCAAGCTTGCTACCGCCACACCCCCTCCCCCCGCGCCAGGCGCTCCATGACCGCTTCGGTATCCGCCCCATTGGCCGGGCTGGGAGCGCTGGGGTAGGACGCATCCCCAAAGCGCGGGGCGGGGCTGGCTTGGAGCTGCCCTTGGGCGTTGTAGCTATACACGCCACGCGCTTGCAGGTGGGGGTGCTCTGCCGCTTGCCAGGGCGAGAGCACTGCGCCAAAGCAGGCATCGCTGCCTTCGAGCAGGCTTTGCCAATGGGCTTGGGGCTGGCTCAGAAACAAGGCCGCCAGACGGGCGCGGCGGCGTGGCCAGTGGCTGCGCTGCCATTGCTGGCCTTGAAAGTCCGGGTCTTGCGCCAAGCCCAGGCGCTCTAGCAGCAGTTGGTAGAACTGCGGCTCGATAGCGCCAATGGTGATGTGCTGGCCATCAGCGCAAACATAGCTGTCGTAGAAAGGGCTGCTGTCGTGGATGCTGGCTCCGCGCTGTGTGCCCAGCAGTCCGGTGGCTTGGGTACTGAGCATCAAATTGAGCATATGCGCCGCCCCATCGACGATGGCGGCATCCACCACGCAGCCCTGCCCGCTATGCCGCGCTTGAATCACACCGGCAAGCAGCCCAGTCATCAAATACAGTGCGCCGCCGCCAATATCGCCCAGCACAGCAAAAGGGGAAACAGGCCGCGCATCCGCCGGGCTGCTGCCCCACAGCGCACCTGCTACGGCAACGTAATTGGTGTCATGCCCGGCGCTGTGCGCCAGTGGGCCGCTTTGCCCCCAGCCAGTCATACGGCCATAGACCAGGGCGGGGTTGATGGCGTGGCAATCCTGCGGGCCTAGGCCCAGGCGCTCCATGCTGCCGGGGCGCATCCCTTCAATCAGCACATCGGCTTGGGCAATCAGTTGCAGCACCAAGGCGCGGCCTGCCTCGGTTTTAAGGTCAGCAAAAACGGAGCGCTTACCTCGGTTAAGCAGGTCTGAGGTGATGGCCGGCGCGTTGCCCGTGCTGGGGCGCACCAGGCTAATCACATCCGCGCCCAAATCGGCGAGGTGCATGGCGCAGAAGGGGCCTGGCCCCAGACCACCGATTTCGACAACGCGCAGATGTTGGAGAACTTTTTGCATGGCTGGGGGGCTTTCAAGTGTTGGTTTAGGGCTTAGAAGGGAATATCGTCATCCGCAAAGTCATCAAAACTGCCGGTGCTGGCAGTTGATGACGGAACTGGCGCAGGCGGCGGCGGTGGCTTGACTGCTTTGGCCTTCTTGGTTGGGGCAGGCTTGGTAGGTGTGGCAGCCGCAGCGCCAGCCCCTTCGTTCACGGCAGCGTCCATATCCGTTAGCGCCTGGGCCAGGGCTTGCTCAACAGCGGCTATCTGCTGTTGGCAGACTTGGTAGGCGGCTACGGACTCCTGCACGATGTCCAGAAGCTGGTCAATCGCCGGTTCGTCCTGCTCGCGCAGGGTGTTGGCGTGTTGTTGCAGGATGTCGTAGGCGGCGCGAAAGCTGGTGGGTGGTTTTTTCATGGGGCGGGGGTATCGGTATCAGTATCAAGAACAGGGGGAGTGCTGGGCAACTCAGGCGCTAGGCGCATGGGCAAGCTGCCATCGGCAAAGTGCAGCACCACGGGCTGGGGGCTGGCGCGGGTGGCGGCGGCGCTCATCA
This sequence comes from uncultured Comamonas sp., assembly GCA_964567385.1. Taxonomy (GTDB): domain Bacteria; phylum Pseudomonadota; class Gammaproteobacteria; order Burkholderiales; family Burkholderiaceae_C; genus Comamonas. The sequence goes on along the minus strand of CAZMMM010000014.1, from coordinate 2,106 downwards.
GCGGTTGGCCTTGGGCATTGCGCACCAGGGCAAAGCCGCGTTGCAGGGTTTTTTGCGGGCCTTGGCCGGTAATTTCGCGTAGCAGTGCCTGGCTGCGTTCTTGCGCTTGCTGCACTTGTTGCTGGGCGCGTTCCTGCCATTGGTGGCGGGTATGCGCCAGTTGCTGCTGGGCTTGCTGATGCTGGCGGGCGGCCAGTTGCAGCACTTGCGGCCCCAGGTGTTGCAAGGCGCTGCCAGCCAGGCGCAGATGGGCTTGGGCAGCGCTGCGAATGGCCGCCAAGCTAGCGGGCACTTGTTGCTGCGCCTGTTGCAGGTGGTGCTGGCTGGATTGGGCAATGGCGCGTAACTGCGCTTGGCTGTGGTGGCGGGCTTTATCCACTTGCAGCAAGGCAGCGCCACGCAGCTGGCTGTGCATGGCCTCTAAAGGCACTTGTACCTGGCGCAGTTGCTGCTGGCTGCTAGCCACAATCTGCTGAAAAAACGCCTGCGCCTGCTGACTGCGCTGCACGATGGTCTGGGTAATGGCGGCCACCACTTTGCTGGGCGTATCAAAGCTGCGGTGGGCAACTTCATCCAGGATGGTGCTATCGCGCTCGTGACCAATGCCGGTGAGCACAGGCAGCGGGCAGGTGCAGATAAATTGCGCCAAGGCGTAGTCATTCAGCCAGGCCAAATCATTCACCGCCCCACCGCCACGGATGATGACGATGGCATCCAGCGCGGGCTGTTGGGCATCCACCGATTCAGTCAGAGCGGCCAGGGCGGTTTGCAGGGCTTGCAGCATTTGCGCCGCAGCGCCCTCCCCCTGAAAGCGGCTGTGGACGTAGCTGAACTGGCACAGCCCCAGGCTTTGCAGGCGCTGGGCATCAGCAGCAAAGTCGCCCAGGCCAGCGGCATCTTGGGGCGAGAGCACCAGCACATGCTGATAACTCCAGGGCGTGGGCAGTTGGCGGTTACGCTCTAGCAGTTGCTCTAGTTGCAGGCGCTGGCGGATGTGCTGCTTGTGCGCCTCTAACTGCCCCAGGGTAAAGGCCGAGTCAATGGCGCTAATGTCTAGCGAAAAGCCATATTGCGCCTTGAACACAGGCCGCGCCAGCACCAGCAGGCGTATGCCGCTGGCCAGTTGTGCGCCGGTGGCTGCTTCAAACGCGGGCAGTACCTGAGCGGCAACATTCGCCCACAACATGCCCAGGGCTTTGGCCAGCACACGGTCGTGGGCATCGCGCTCGGTCAGTTCCAGATACACATGGCCGCCCTTGGTAGAGACGCGCAACACCTCCACCCGCACCCAAACGGGCTGGTCAAAGCTGGTAGCTACCACCTGCCCCACGCCTTGCAGCAGTTCGGCCAGGCCAACACCTGCGCTGCCTGCCTGCATCACGGCATGGCTGGCGGGGCGCTGGCTAGCGGTTAGCTCTGTAGAGGCGCTGGCCGAGGGGGAATGCGGATAGCCCGCCCCCTCTTCCTGCACCTGCGCCAGGTGGGTGGGCAGCCAGGGGGCAAAGGCTTGCAAGGCCAGACCAGCGGGGGCGTACCACTGGCGTTGGGCGGGGTCCCAGCGTGCGCCTAGCGCCTTGGCCTGGTCTTTTTCTGCGTAGGGAACTTGCAGGTAGGTGGGTGTGGTCGGTATCGTCGGTAGGGGGGCAGAGCTGCTCAAAAGCGTCTACTCCTGCGCTGGGTAGAACAGGCGGCGGGCAGCCTCGGGGCGCACGGCCTGGGCAATCGCACCGATGTGCTCGGGCGTGGTGCCGCAGCAGCCGCCCAGAATGTTGACCAGCCCTTCCGCCGCAAACTCATGCACCAAGCGGCTGGTGACTTCTGGGGTTTCGTCAAAGCCGGTATCGCTCATGGGGTTGGGCAGGCCGGCGTTGGGGTGGCAACTGATAAAGGTATCCGGCGCGGCCTTCGCCAGTTCTTGGATATAGGGACGCATCAGCGCCGCACCCAGGGCGCAGTTCAAGCCCACCGATAGCGGCTTGGCGTGGCGCACGCTGTGCCAGAAGGCCGTCACCGTCTGCCCCGAGAGGATGCGCCCCGAGGCATCCGTCACCGTGCCGCTAATCATGATGGGCAGGCATTCGCCGGTTTGCTCAAACGCCTCATCCA
>CAZMMM010000013.1:12243-14875 GCA_964567385.1 uncultured Comamonas sp. | reverse complement strand
TTCCCCTGTTTGAATCAATGAAGGATTGCTGTATGAGCGCTCTTGAGCTTTTTAAAACCCGTCGTACCCAATACGCCTTGAATGACAGCTTGCCCTTGTCGCAAGATGCCGTTGTGCAGCTGATTCAAACCGCTGTGCGCGAGGCCCCCTCCGCCTTCAACTCCCAAAGCTCTCGTGCCGTTGTTTTGCTCGGCGCGGCCCACCAAAAGCTGTGGAACGAGCTGACCGTTGAGGCACTGCGCCCCCATGTCTCTGCCGAGCAATTGGCCACCACTGCCAAAAAACTGGCCGGCTTTGGCGCCGGCGCGGGCACGGTGCTGTTCTTTGAAGACCGTAACGTCATCGAAGGTCTGCAGGAAAAATTTGCTCTGTATGCCGATAAATTCCCTGAGTTCTCCGCCCACTCTGCCGGCATAGCACAGTTTGCGGTATGGACAGCGCTGGCCGATGCAAAAATTGGTGCCAGCCTGCAGCACTACAACCCTCTGGTTGACGATGCCGTGCGCAGCACCTGGAACCTGCCTGCCAGCTGGATGCTGACCGCCCAGATGCCTTTTGGCGGCCACGCAGCCCCCATTGGCGAGAAAACCTATATGGACGATGAGCAACGCTTTCGCGTTTTCAGCGCTTGAGTCAATGCCAGCCTTGGCTGACTGAATTTTTCAATGCCCGCCAGCCAATGCGCTGAGCGGGCATTTTTTTATAGGCTTCAAGCCTCTTGCTGTGTATCTGCACTTTTGCCATAGCGCGCTGCAATCACCGCAGACACCATTAGCTGCATGGGGTGAAACAGCATCACCGGCAAAATCATTGGCCCCACGGCAGAGGCGGCAAACAACACCTTGGCCATGGGTATGCCGCTAACCAGGCTTTTTTGCGCCCCACAGAACAAAATCGTGGCCTCATCAGCGCGGCTAAAGCCCAAGCGTCGGCTTATCCAAACACACCACAGCATGACGCTGGCCAGCAGCACTGCACACAGCACGAGCAAGGTCAACATCGTGCTCAAGGGCACTGTGCGCCACAGGCCAGCCACCACAGCACCACTAAATGCCGCATAGACCACCAACAGAATAGAGCCTTGGTCAATGATGCGGATTTTTCCGCCCAGCTTTTGCAAATAGGGGCTAGTCCAAGGGCGCAGCACATGCCCCACGACAAAAGGCAGCAGCAGCTGCACAGCAATACGCGTAACGGCTTCCAGCGGATTGCTGCTACTGCCTGCATCTTGGGCCAGCAAAAAGCCCACCAGCAAAGGGGTGAACAAAATACCCAGCAAGGTAGAGCCAGAAGCGCTGCACACCGCCGCAGCAATATTGCCCTTAGCCACGCTAGTCAGGGCAATGGCCGACTGCACCGTAGCTGGCAAGGCGCACAAAAACAGCATGGCCTGCACCAGGTTAGGAGGCAGCAACTTGCCCAGCAAGGGCTGAGACAACCAAGCAATCAGCGGAAACAGACAAAACGTAGTGCCCACCACAACCAGATGCAGACGCCAATGGCCAATTCCCGCCCAAATCGCTTGGCGAGAGAGCTTGCTGCCATGCAAGAAAAACAGCAACACAATCACCCAGGTAGTCATACCTTCCAGCACAGAAGCCGCTTGACCGGTTGCAGGCAGCAGGCTGGCCAGCAGCACCGTTGCGGCCAAAGCCAAGGTGAAGGTATCGGGAAGGATTTTTCGTATAAAAGACATGGCGAGCAAGTTGTGAAAAGCAAAAAGGGCGTTGTTACATCAAGAAAAATAAAAAGCTGCTTAAGCTTTAGCAGCTTTTGCCGATAGGGTGGTGTGCCGTTTTTTTGAAATGGATAAAGGTTTTACAAGATGACATATAGCACCACTTTTTCCGACACCATGCACGCCTCTGGACTTGACCCAGCGCGTATGTTTCAAATGCCTGTATTCAAGCCCGGCGTAAAAGTCATGCACGGTGGCCAAGAGGAAACCGTCAGCCACGTAGTCCTGCGCCGGCGGGAAATGGTGGTGTACTTGGTCGGCCATGAAGAGCCGATACGCCCCCATCGCCTAGCGCTGCAGCCGCTGTGGTTTACCACAGAGCGCCAACCTCAGGCCCTGAACTGGTATCTGTAAGCTTGGCAACAAGCAGGGCTTAGCGCTCCTCCCGCGAGCCGTTGACCAGGTTTTGCAAAGCCGCTGCATCCACAATGCGGATGTGGCGTTGCTTGACCTGCACCCAGCCCTCTTCCACAAACTTTGAGAAGGTGCGGCTGACGGTTTCTAGCTTTAGCCCCAGGTAGCTGCCGATTTCCTCGCGCGTCATGCGCAGCACCAGCTCTGAAGACGAAAACCCCCTGGCATGCAAGCGTTGGATTAAATTCAGCAAAAACGCCGCCAGGCGCTCTTCAGCGCGCATGCTTCCCAGCAGCAGCATCACGCTGTGCTCGCGCACAATCTCGCGGCTCATGACCTTGTGAACATGGCTTTGCAGAGCGGTAATCTCGCGGGAGAGCTCGGTCAGCTGCTGAAATGGCATGACACAAACCTCAGCATTCTCCAGCGCCACGGCATCACAGGTGTGGTGGTTGTGGACGATGCCCTCCAGCCCCATGATTTCCCCCGCCATCTGAAAACCCGTGACTTGGTAGCGCCCATCTTCGGTGGCAATGCATG
>CAZMMM010000013.1:0-12183 GCA_964567385.1 uncultured Comamonas sp. | reverse complement strand
TAAAGCGTTGAATTTCTCGCCGTTTTGGAACAGTGTTTCACCACGCTTGATTTTTCGGCGGGCGGCAACTAACTCTTCAACACGCAGCATTTCTGCACCGTCTAGCGCAGCAGGCATACACAGCTCGCGCAGGTTGCAGTTAGAGCATGAAACTTGTGGGGATGAAGGCAATGTCATGAAATATCCGGTGCGGGCCAGTGCGCTGGTTTGCAGTCGCTCAACCCATTTATCAATGCATATGATGTAGTTTTGATTTTGGTCAAATTATGACGCGGATTGACTGCCAAATATGCTTGACACAAGTCAACCCACTGGACGGGTTTTAAATTCACAATGTAAAAATATTGGAAATTGTGAAAGACCGCCATGCCCTCCATTACGCCTGAGCTCTTGCGCCGCTATGACGTGCCTGGCCCGCGCTATACCTCTTACCCCACTGCCGACCGTTTTGTGGAGGCTTTTGGCCCCGACGATTACATCGTGGCCTTGCAACAGCGCAAAATTCTGGCGGCCAGCAAAGCCCAGCCGCTGTCGGTGTACGTGCACATCCCGTTCTGTGCCTCGCTGTGCTATTACTGCGCTTGCAACAAAATCATCACCAAGCACCATGAACGCGCAGCGGAATACCTGCGCTACCTAGAGCGCGAGCTGGATTTGCACCTCGCCCATTTAGAGGCAGGCCAAACCGTCAGCCAACTGCACCTGGGCGGCGGCACGCCCACCTTTTTAAGCGACGAAGAGCTGGCCAGCCTGATGGCTATGCTGCGCCAGCGCCTGGTGCTGGCGGCGGATGGCGAGTTTTCCATTGAGGTGGACCCGCGCACGGTCACGGTTGAGCGCCTACAAGTGCTGTGGGACTTGGGCTTTAACCGCCTGAGCTTTGGCGTGCAAGATTTTGACCCCGAAGTGCAACAAGCCGTCCACCGCGAGCAACCGGCGGAGCAGGTGTTCGCCTTGATGCAGGCGGCCAGAGAGCTTGGCTTTCGCTCCATCAACGCAGACCTGATTTACGGCCTGCCCATGCAAACCCCCACCTCATTTGCCCGCACGCTGGAGCAAGTGGCCGCGCTGCGCCCCGACCGCATTGCCCTCTATGGCTACGCGCATCTGCCCGAGCGCTTCAAGCCCCAACGGCGTATCAACCGCACCGACTTGCCCACCGCTGTCGATAAGCTGCAAATGCTGGCCATGGCACTGGAAGGCTTTATGCAGGCGGGTTATGTTTATGTGGGCATGGATCATTTCGCCCTACCGGACGATGCCCTGGCCGTCGCCAAAAGCCAGGGGCGGCTGCACCGCAACTTCCAAGGCTATAGCACCCAACCCGATTGCGATTTGATTGCTCTGGGCGTGTCCTCCATCGGGCGCGTAGGTGCGTCCTATAGCCAAAACGCCAAAACTCTGGAAGAGTATTACGACCTGATTGACCAGGGCTTGATTCCCGTAGTGCGCGGCTTGGCGCTGGAGCGTGACGACTTGCTGCGCCGCGCTGCCATCATGGCCATCATGTGCCAGGGCAGCCTGTCGTTTGAAGCCATGAACAGCGCTTGGCTGATGGACTGCCAGCAGTACTTTTCCGCCGAGCTAGAACAGCTACGCGCCCAGGAGGCAGAGGGGCTGGTCGTGATTGACTCAGAAGGCTTGCACGTCACCGAGCTAGGCTGGTTCTTTGTGCGTGGCGTGGCCTTGGTGTTTGACCGCTATTTGCAGGCGGACAGGAACCGCGAGAGGTTTTCACGCATCATCTAGGGCTATGTTTAGTTCTTTATTGTGGACGGCATTGGTCATGGGGCTCGTGGGTGGGCCCCATTGTCTTGCCATGTGTGCAGCGCCTTGTGCCTTGGTGGCCTCGCGTGGGCAAGTGGGGCATGATCAGCCCTTAATAACGCGCGGCTGGTTGAGTTTCCATGCCGGGCGCTTGCTGGGCTATAGCCTATTGGGTGCAGCCGCTGCTTTTGCCATGGGGCAAATGGCCTGGCTAGCCGACCGCACGGCCCTGCTGCGCCCTGTTTGGACGGGGATGCATTTGGCCATTTTGTTCTGGGGCGGCTTGATGTTGATTCAAGGCCAGCAGCCGCGCTGGCTAGAAGCAGCAGGGCGCGCTGTTTGGCGCAAGGTGCAGCCTCTGGTAGGCCGCCCTGGCGGCACCTGGGTGGCGGGCCTGGCCTGGGCATTGCTGCCTTGCGGCTTGCTGTATTCAGCGGTTTTGGTGGCCGCTTTGGGCGCACAGCCCTGGATGGGCGCCATGAGTATGCTGGCCTTTGGCATAGGCTCTGGCCTGTGGCTGTGGCTGGCACCGATGGCTTGGCGGGTGCTGCAAGGGGTTGTGGTGCGCTGGCGCGCTGACTGGGGCACACGCACGGCGGGGTTGATGTTGGTTGCCGTTGCCCTATGGGCCTTGTGGCTAGACGCTCTGCATGGCCCGGCGCTGTGGTGCGCTTAGGCCTGGTCAATTTAGGGGGTGGGTTGGCGGGCGCTGAAACGGCCCTGAGAAGAGAGGTGTCTGCAAGCCACTTGGCCGTCAACCTGAACCGAGGGTTCAGGTGGGCGAGGGCAGCCTAACATTGGGTTCATCTGACGCGAGACGATCACGCTTGCTAGGCAATGTACCAAGCCCGTGCTCAAAGAGCATTGGTTCAAGGCAATATAAAGCCAAGCAGCCGCAGACGGTTGTTATTCTACCGCGTCTTTGCCCAGCAGCGCGGTATCAATGCGCTCAGCCAAGTCGTCACACAGGCTTTGGTCAGCGGCAGAGTAAGAGGGAGCCGTTTGTTGTGCAGCCGCTCTTTGGGCCTGCTGATTGGCCTCTTGCATAGAAATCGCCAGCTGTGCCATTTGCTGCTCTAACTGGCTAATGTGCTTTTGCAGCGCCTGGTTCTGAAATGCAAAGTTCACCGACGCCAATACCGCTGCCTGCTCGCGTGTGCGCACCTTGGCCCCATCGCACAAAGGCTGCATGGCATTATTGGCCTTGGTCACCGCCTCTAGCAAGGCGCTTTCTTGACCATCGGGGCAGCTTAAAACATAGTCTTGCTGCAAAATTTTGACAGCTACCTGGCTCATGCGGGCTCCTGGTCGTTGGGGGTGGCAGCTGCCTCAGCGCAGGCTTGGTTCACGGGAAGACGCTCTATCAACTCATCAATGCGGGTACGCGCTGCTTGTAAGCGCATGCGCAGCGAGTCACGCTCTTGCGTGACAGCGGCCAGCGTGGCCTCTTGCTCAAGGTGGGCTTGCTCCAACTGGCGATGGCTTTGTTCCAAGGATTGGTATTGCGTCAGCAAGCGCTCAACGCGGGGGGCGAGGGTATCTAGAGGTGTGGTCATGCGGACTGCGGATTTTCCATCGGAGTCACTGCACGGAGGCAGTCAAGGTGTAGGAGGCGGCTTCAGCCTAGGGATTGTAACTAGACCCCCCTACAATCAGACCCTTTTAACCCATGAGGGCGTATTTTGGTTGACCGCTTGTGCTTTTTACTGGTTTCTTGTCTGTTATGCATAGCTGCCACAGGCCTGCCTGCGCGGGCCGATAGCGCCGTGCAGCAAGATGATTTAGGTCGAGCTCTGCGCCAGCCAGATCAGCCAGCACCCCAGCGCATCGTCAGCCTGCTGCCCTCACTGACTGAAAGCGTCTGCGCCTTGGGGGCTTGCCAGCGCTTGGTGGGGGTAGACAGGTATTCCAGCTGGCCGCCAGAGTTTATTCGCGCTCTGCCCGTGATGGGCGGTGGGATTGACCCCAATATCGAAGCCATTGTGGCCACCAAGCCTGATGTGGTTTTGCTATCACGCGGCGTAGCTTTGCGCCCGCGCCTAGAGGCCCTAGGCCTGCGCACCGTAGTGCTTGATGCCGACAGCTTTGCTGATATGCAGACCATGCTGCGCCGCGTGGAATACCTCCTGGGCCTGGAAGCTACCCAGCCAGCACAAGCCGTGCTAGCGCGCATCAATGCCGCCCTGGCAGCCCAGGCGGCCACCCTCCCTCCGGCCATGCATGGCAAGAGCGTGTACTTTGAGGCCAGTAGCGGCGGCTATACCGCTGGGCCAGAATCCTTCATCGGTCACTTGCTGGAGCAGCTGGGGCTGAAAAATATCGTGCCTGCCGGTATGGGGCCTTTTCCCCGACTCAACCCAGAGCTTGTGCTGCGCCAGCGCCCCAATCTACTGCTAATGAGCGCTCATAGCGAGCTGCCCCGCCTCCCTGGCTGGCACCAGCTACCTGCCGTACAGCAGCAGCAATGGTGCCGCTTCCAGCCTGAAGAAGTTGACGTGCTAGTGCGCCCCGGCCCACGCATGGATGAAGCCGCACGTGTACTAGGCGATTGCCTGCGTGAATTAGCGGTGCAGGCGGCCTCCAAGGCTGAGCACTAAGGCCACCCTCATGCTGCACCGCCCCCTCCTGCTACTGACTCTGCTGCTCGCCGCCAGTGCTGTGCTGGTGTTGCTGGGCTTGGCCGTAGGCAGCCAGGGCTGGGAGGCACTGTTCCCCCAGCTGAAAGGAGAGAACAGCCTCATCATCTGGCAAGTGCGTGCACCGCGCAGCGCTGGGGCTTGGCTGACGGGGGGGCTGCTGGGGCTGGCAGGAGCGATTGCTCAAGGGCTATTTCGCAATCCTTTGGCTGACCCTTATTTGCTGGGCAGTGCCTCTGGCGCGGCGCTAGGCGTGGCGGCCGGCTGGTTGCTGCTGCATCAACAGGGCTGGACGGCCTGGGGGCAATTCAGCATTCACAGCCTGGCCTTTGCCGGGGCAGCGCTGGCCGTGCTGCTAGCGCTAGTGCTGGCCCAAGGCGCGCACAGTAGCTTGCGCCTGCTGCTGGCCGGTGTGGTGGTGGGCGTGGTGCTAGGGGCACTGCGTGATGCGCTAGAGCTGCGCCACCCTCAGGTGCTACAGCCCATGAAAGCCTTCGGCCTAGGCAGTACGGCAGGGCTAGGTGCTGCCGCCTGCCTGTGGATGGCTCTGGTGCTGCTGCTATGCCTAGGCACTGCCTGGGCGCTGGCGCGGGGGCTAGATGCCCTGGCTTTAGGCGAGGCTAGCGCTGCCAGTCTGGGCCTGCCTCTGGGTACTATGCGCCACACTTTGCTGGCGGTGATGGCCGTGGCGACTGGAATGGCTGTCGCGCAGACTGGGCTGATTGCCTTTGTAGGTTTGGCCGCTGGACACATGGCACGCGGGCTATCAGGCGGGGGCCACCGCCAACGGTTGTTGCTAGCCGCCGTACTGGGCGGCATGTTGCTTCTGGGGGCGGACTTGCTTGCCCGTGGCCTGTGGGCACCCCAGGAATTGCCAGTAGGTGTGGTGAGCGCCTTGTTAGGCGGTGCGTATTTGCTGTGGTTGATGCACCGTCAACGCTTGGCTTGAAGAGGTGCGTGATGCCAGATTTACTCAGCGCGCAACAAATACAAGTACAAGCCCAAGGCAAAACCCTGCTGCACAGCGCTAACCTGCGCCTACCCAGTGGCCATTGGCTGGCCGTAGTCGGAGCCAATGGCGCGGGCAAATCCACCCTGCTACGCGCCTTGGCTGGCCTGTGGCCTGCGCCGCAATGCCGTGGCCAAGTACTGCTGCACGGCCGCCCCTGGCACAGCTGGCCCGCCCGCCAACGCGCCCAACACCTAGCCTGGATGGGGCAAAGCGAGGCCGTAGCCGACCAGTGGCGCTGTGCAGACTTGGTCATGCTGGGGCGCTTGCCGCACCAGGGCTGGCTGGCCGCACCCAGCGCTGCCGACCATGCTGCCGTGCAATGGGCACTGCAGCAAACCCAAGCCTGGCCATGGCGCAATCGTTGGTTGCACGAACTCTCTGGCGGGGAGCGCCAGCGCGTACTACTGGCCCGCGCCTTGGCGGTGCAAGCCCCACTTCTGCTACTTGATGAGCCACTCACCCACCTCGACCCGCCCCAGCAAAGCGATTGGCTGACCACCATGCGCCAACACACCCAGTCGGGTGGCAGCCTTATCAGCGTGCTACACGAGCTGGACATTGCCTTGCAGGCTGATAGCCTGCTCATCCTGGCCCAAGGGCAGGTGCTACACCACGGTGCCAGCACAGACCCCAGCACCCACGCGGCCTTAGAGGCCGCATTCCAACACCGTATCCGCGTGCGCCAAATCGACGGGCTATGGCTAGCCCTGCCGGTTTTTTAGAACTGTTGAACCCTTTACCCAAGGAACCCTGACCATGGAAATTACCCCCGCACCCACCGAGAAACCCTATGAAAACCCCCAAGGCGAGCGCCGAGGCCTGCTTATCGTCAACACCGGCGACGGCAAGGGCAAGAGCACAGCCGCCTTCGGCCTGGCCTTTCGCGCTATAGGGCGAGACAAGGCGGTAAAAATTTACCAGTTCATGAAAGTGCCCAGCGCCCGCTTTGGCGAGCACCGCAGCGCCGAACGGCTGGGATTACCCATTGAAGGGCTGGGTGATGGCTTCAGCTGGAAAAGCAAAGACTTAGAGCAATCTGCCCAACTAGCGCGTGATGGCTGGGCAAAAGCCAAAGCAGATATTTTGAGTGGGGAGTTGTTCCTGGTGGTGCTCGATGAAGTCACCTACCCCATTACCTTTGGCTGGCTGGCGCTGGATGAAGTGCTTGAAACCTTGCGCCAGCGCCCTAAGCATGTGCATATCTGCCTGACAGGGCGCGGCTGCCCCGAGGAAATTGTTGCGATTGCCGACACCGTGACTGAAATGCGCGCCATCAAGCACGCTTTTGATGCCGGTATTCCTGCGCAAAGAGGCATTGAAGATTAGCAGGGCGCATACTACTTGGTCCCCCCGGCAGGAATCGAACCTGCATCTGACCCTTAGGAGGGGCCCGTTCTATCCATTGAACTACAGAGGGAAACCCTCAATTGTACGCTGACGTAGACGGTTTACAGCAAGTTGCCGGCGCACAGCTTAACGATAGCAACAAAGCCCCCTCCCCTTGAAGAAAGACTCGTATTGATGAGCTTACAACTAGCGACCTGGAATGTGAATTCCTTGAATGTTCGCCTACCTCAAGTTCTGGATTGGCTTGCGCACAATCCCGTCGCCGCCTTGGGTTTGCAAGAGCTCAAGCTCACTGATGACAAATACCCGCATCTTGAACTAGAGGCTGCTGGCTACCACAGCGCCTGCTTTGGGCAGAAAACCTATAACGGGGTGGCCATCCTCTCGCGCTACCCCATGCGCGATATGGTGCATAACCTGCCCCATTTTCCCGATGAGCAGGCTCGTGTCATCACCGCCACCCTAGAGACGCCCCTTGGTGATATCCGCTTAATCAATGCCTATTTTGTGAACGGCCAAGCCCCGGGTACCGACAAGTTTGCCTACAAGCTGCAGTGGCTACAGGCCATGACCCAGTGGATGCGCGAACAGCTGGCCGCCCATCAGCAAGTGGTTTTGATGGGAGACTTCAACGTTACACCAGAAGACCGCGACTCCCACGACCCAGAGGGCTTGCGCGGCAGCATTCACCACACCCCCGAGGAGCGTACCCACTTCCAGGAGCTACTGGATTTAGGCCTGTACGACAGCTATCGCCTGTTTGAGCAGGCAGAGAAAAGCTTCTCCTGGTGGGACTACCGCATGCTGGGCTTTCAGAAAAACCGTGGCCTGCGGATTGATCACATCCTCATCAGCCAAGCCCTCAAGCCTCTGGCCAGCGCCTGCCATATCGACCGCGCACCACGCAAGAACAAGCAACCCAGCGACCATACGCCAGTAGTTTTGACTCTGGGTGCCTAGACTTGCTCAACCCAGGCCACAGCAGCAGCCTTTGCGCGTGGCCTACACATGCCTTTTAACCCCGCTGCCGCCCTCTTCCAGCAGCTGCCAGTCCTGAGCTTCCGCATAGTCGTGCAAGGCAGTAATCAAGGCGCAAGGACTGCCCGCCACCCCTTCACCAGCACAGCGTTGGTGCAAAACCTCCAGCTCCTGCTCCAGCATTTGTAGCTCAGCCATGCGCTGGCGCACATGGGACAAATGCCCAGCGACAGTCTGGGTAGCAGCACGGCAGTCATCAGGGCTGTTCCAGTTGAGCTGTAGCAAACTACGCACCTCATCCAAAGACATATCCATGGCTCTGCACATACGGATAAAGCGCAGCCTGTGCAGGTCTGCCCTACTGTAGTGGCGGTAGCGGTTGTCGGCACGCACAGCGGCTGGTAGCAGGCCTTGCTTTTCATAAAAGCGGATATTGGCAGCACTCACACCTGTGAGTTCGGCTACTTTGCCAATACGCCAAATAGGCTCAGAGTTCATGTTCGCTTGACATTGAAGTGACTTTTAAGTTTCCAATCATGGCATGAAACACATAAACAGTTCACCCACTTCGTCGACAGCACAGCAGCATGATGAACGAGGCAGTGCATTTGAGCCTGCCATCAGCTGTACCACCTGCAGCCACGATGAGCATAGCCATGGACATGATGATACGCACGAGCACCATCAGTCAGGCCATCACGCACACGACCATAATCACGACAAGCTCCCTTCCTGGCCGCGTATTGCTCTAGCCCTCAGCCTGGCACTGGCTGCCGAGCTGGCACATTGGCTGCAAGACGCTCAGCCTTGGCTGCACTATGCAGGCATGGGGCTGGCCGTACTCGCTATTGCCTTGACAGGCTTGGAGGTCTACCGCCAAGGCTTGCAGGATATACGTCGCCTACACCTTGGGGTACACGCGCTAATGGCCGTCGCAGTAACCGGTGCCTTCTTGATTGGCCAATGGCCAGAGGCCGCCATGGTCATGGCCTTGTATGTCGCTGCCGAGCGCATTGAGGAGCAGGCCGTAGGGCGCGCCAGGCAGGCATTGGGACAGCTGCTGGCGCTGAGTCCAGACACTGCTTTGGTGCAACAGGCAGACGGTAGCTATCACAGCCAGGCCAGCACCAGCGTTTCAGCAGGTGCAGTAGTGCGCGTAGCACCCGCAGCACATATCCCCTTGGATGGGGTAGTCATCCAGGGCCAGAGCAGTTTGAACCAAGCCCCCATCACGGGGGAGAGTCTGCCTGTGGCTAAAGCCGAAGGTGACCAAGTCTGGGCTGGCAGCATCAACCTGGAGGGCGAGCTGCTGGTACAAGTGAGCCATAACAGCAGCAACAGCCTGCTGGCACGCATTGTGCGCAGCGTGGAGCAAGCCCAAGAGCGCAAAGCCCCTGTACAGCGTTGGGTGGATAAGTTTGCCCGCATCTACACACCCAGCGTCATGCTGCTGGCTTTGGTTCTAGCACTCTCTGCCCCACTGCTATGGGGCTGGAGCTGGTCACAAGCAACGTACCAGGCCCTGGCCCTACTGGTGATTGCCTGCCCCTGCGCTTTGGTGCTTTCCACACCGGTAAGTATTGTCAGCGCTTTAGCGGTAGCTGCCCGCCGTGGCATTTTGCTTAAGGGTGGTGAGGTGTTGGAAGTTGCACGCCAAATTCAGCATATCGCTCTGGATAAAACTGGAACCCTCACTAGCGGCCAGCCTCAGCTGCAAGAATGGGCAACCTGCAACGAACAACAAGTAGCGACCTTACAAGGCTTTAGCCCAGCACAGTGGGCACAGGCAGTAGCCAGCCGCTCTCTACACCCTGTTGCACAAGCCATTGCCCAGGGGCTTGCTGAGCCACTCTCCCCCCAGCTGTTAGCCCTGCTGGGCAAGGCCCAGATGCAAGCCCTGCCTGGGCGTGGCATGGTGTTAAGCCTGCAGCACAGCGAAGAACAGCAGCCGGCCGAGCATTGGTATCTATGCAACTGGCGCTGGGTAGAGGAGCAAGGCTTGGCCCAACCAGACTTGGCGCAAGCAGTGGCCGCCCAAGCTGCCCTGGGGCGCAGTGTCAGCCTGCTAGCCACCTCCAAGGCCGTAATTGCCTGGTTCGCCATTGCCGACAGCCTGCGCCCGCAAGCCCAGCAAGCAATTACACAGCTACAACAGCTAGGTGTTCACGCCTATATCCTCAGCGGTGACCAGCCCCAGTCGGTACAAGCCCTTGCTAAAAGCCTAGGTATTGCCAGCAAGCATGCTCTGGGTGGCCTGCTACCTCAAAACAAGTTGGAGCAGCTTCAGGCTTTGCAGCACAGCGGCCCGACAGCCATGGTGGGCGATGGCATCAACGACGGCCCAGCCCTGGCACAGGCCGATCTTGGTTTTGCCATGGGAGGCATGCACAGCACCAGCCTGGCCATGGAGACGGCAGATATCGTTCTGACTGAGGACAATCTACTGCGCCTGCCCGAAACCATCGCCCTATCGCGCCGCACTTATCACATACTTTGGCAAAACATCAGCCTGGCTCTGGGCATCAAGGCGGCATTCTTTGCTCTGGCCTTGTCCGGTCATGCCAGTATGTGGCTGGCTGTAGTGGCTGATATGGGTGTCAGCCTGCTGGTAGTGGGCAATAGCCTGCGTTTGCGTCGCTGGAAAGGTATTGTTTGAATCAGGCCTGCTGCGCCAGCAATGCGGCCTGAATAATTTGTGCCTGTGGTGCAAAGCCATGGTTCAGTGGCCCGTGGCCACGACCTGTATGCACATCCGCCCCCGCCGCAATAGCCTGCAAGATATAGGCACGTGCCTGGCGCACTGTCTGCTCCAACTCATGGCCTTGCGCCAAGAAGCAGGCTATGGCTGAAGACAAGGTGCAGCCTGTGCCATGGCCATTGTGGGTTGCAATACGCTCAGACTCCAGCAGGCAAGACTGGCCGTCGGCTTGCAGTAGCAAATCTGCCACCCAGTTACCTGGCAAATGCCCACCTTTGAGCAAAACACTGCGTGTCCCCTTATCCAGCAGGGCCTGTGCAGCGGCAGGCATGGCTTCTGTCGTAGTAATGGTTTGGCCAATCAGCCAACCGGCTTCATCCAGATTGGGGGTCACCACCGTAGCTAAAGGAAATAACTCCTGCACCAATACATCTGCTGTTTCCTGAGCAATCAAACGGTCACCACTGGTAGCGACCATGACGGGGTCCAGCACCACCTTGTCAAGGCTATAGCGCTTAATGGTCTGAGCAACCACCCGTACCAACTCGGGGCTGTGCAGCATGCCAATTTTGACGGCATCTACACCAATATCCTGTAGCACGGCATCCAGCTGGGCTTGCAGCATCTCAGCAGGCAAGCCATGAATAGCCGTCACCCCCAATGTATTTTGCGCAGTAATTGCAGTAAGTGCCGTCATGCCAAAACAGCCCAAGGCACTAAAGGTTTTCAAGTCTGCTTGAATACCTGCCCCACCACCGCTGTCAGAGCCTGCGATAGACAGTACTCGTACATAGCGCGCAGCAGATAAGTCATTGATCTGTTTTGTCATTCCTCAGCCCATCAAAAATATAAATTTTATCTCTAAGACTATTATCAGCTGACTTTGTAGCCCAACTTGGTCAAATCAGCCGCACTGAGCCAGCGCCATTGGCCTTCAGGCAAGTCATCAGGCAGGCTTAAATCACCAATTTTCCAGCGGTGCAGCTGCTCTACCCTATTACCCACTGCCGCAAGCATTCGCTTGACCTGGTGGTATTTACCTTCTGTCAAGCTTAAATCCAATTGATGGTCAGACAGCAGCTCACAAGCGACTGCCTTGACTGGTCGAGGATCGTCATCCAACACCACTCCCTCGCATAGCTTTTGTACCATAAGCTCAGTAATTGGATGCTTAGTTGTCACCCGATAGACCTTGGCCATTTGCTTTTTAGGAGAGCTCAGGCGGTGAATAAACTGCCCATCATCACTGAGCAAAATCAAGCCCGTTGTATCCTGATCCAAACGGCCTACAGCTTGCACACCCTGTACAGCACTTTTACTGGGGCGCTGGCGTAAAGGGTCTGGCAGCAAGGTGTAAATGCTGGGCCAGGCAGAAGGTTTTTGTGAGCATTCTGTACCTGCGGGCTTATGCAGCATCAGATACGCTTTGGCTTGATACTGCCATTCTTGGCCTTGCACACGCAAGCGCAAACCTTCAGGCTCAAATATTTGGCTTGAATCAGTGATAAGTAGAAAATCCTGCTGCTGTGCATCCCACACTTGCACCCAAGCTTGCTGAATCAAGCCGGCGCACACACGCCGAATGCCAAAGCCTTGTGAATACAGAATATCTTGCAACTGCATGGGTTACACCTCCTCTACTGATTTCACATATTTTTTCACATAAAAAAACCCTCACCTATTGCTAGATGAGGGTTTTTAGGGATATGAGCCTGACGATGACCTACTTTCACACGGGAATCCGC
>CAZMMM010000012.1:13310-15656 GCA_964567385.1 uncultured Comamonas sp. | reverse complement strand
CTTGCACGGCTTGCTGGGCGGGGATGTTGTGGGGATAAACCTCGGTCACGGCCAAGATGCCGTCGCGGTGCAGGTTGCGCTGCACGGGCAGATGCACCACTGTGCCGTCCTGCCCCCGCGCCACGATGACGGAGCATTCATGCGCCAGGGGCAGCATTTTTTCTAGCACACAGGCCACGCGCCCTAGCTCGTCCCAGGCGGCGGCTAGCTCGGCGGGGGTGGTGACGCGCACCTGGCCTTTGCCGTCATAGCCCAGGCGGGCGGTTTTGAGGATGCCGGGCAGCAAATCAGCACTCTTGGCTTGGGCTTGCGCCAGTTGCTCGGGCGTTTCAATCACCGCGTGGGGGGCAACCGGTACGCCGCAGCGCACAAAGTGGGCTTTTTCTGCGGCGCGGTCTTGCGCAATCGCCACGCAGCGCCCGGCGGGGGAGACGGGCAGGCGCTTGGCCAGCGTATCCAGCGACACAGCAGGCACGTTTTCAAATTCGGTGGTGACGGCGGCGCAGTGGCTGGCTAGGGCGGCCAGGCCGTCGGCATCGTCATAAGCGCTGCGAATATGTTGGTGGCTGATCAAACCGGCGGGGCTGCTGGCATCGGCATCCAGCACGGCGGTGAAGTAGCCCATGGCCTGCGCAGCGTGGGCAAACATGCGCCCCAGTTGCCCACCGCCTAGTACACCCAGGGTTGCGCCGGGCAGGATGGGGGCGCTGGTATTGCTGCTGGCGCTGGCGCTCATGCGTTGACTGGCAGGTGCATGGCACGTGCCGCCTCGGTTTGCTCGGCGCGAAAGGCTTCTAGCTTAGTGCGCAGCGCGGGGTTTTCATTGGCGAGCAAGGCCACAGCAAACAGGGCAGCGTTGGCAGCACCGGCCTGACCAATGGCGAAGGTGGCAACCGGAATGCCCTTGGGCATTTGCACAATGCTGTGCAGCGAATCCACGCCCTGCAAATGGCGGCTGGCTACGGGCACACCCAGCACGGGCACGGTGGTTTTAGCGGCAATCATGCCGGGCAGGTGGGCAGCGCCGCCCGCGCCCGCAATGATGGCCTTGAGGCCGCGCTGGGCAGCGGTTTCGGCGTAGCGGAACATATCGTCAGGCATCCGGTGGGCGGAGACGACTTGCGCCTCAAACGCCACGCCAAATTGCTGGAGGATGGCCACGGCGTGTTGCATGGTGTCCCAGTCGCTGGAGGAACCCATGACAACGCCTACTTGTAGATTGGTTTGCATAATTTGCTAGGAAACGGGGAAATAGGGGGGGGGAGAAATCAGTTCAGCGCCATGCTGAGTTTGCGGCGGTAGCTGTTGATGAGGGCGGTAGCCTCATCCTGCGCAGCGGCGTTTTTGCCCAGCAGCTCGATGCCGCCTGCGCTCTGGCCGGGAGTGGCCGCAGCGGCCTTGGGCTTGGCAGGGGTGAGCAGTTCCAGAATGGCAACGAATAGCTTGCGGGCGGCCTGCTCGTTCCAGGTTTTGTCGCGCATCAAAATCTCTAGCAGCTCGTCCATGCTGGCCGTCCACTGTTCAAACGCGGCCAGCCACTGCGCCTTGGCAAAGCGGCTGTCAAAGTCGCGGGGTGCTGCGGCTATGGCAGCGTCCAGCGCGGCAATCGCGGCTTCTGGCTGGTTAGCCTGCGGGCTTTGCTGCACGGTGGCCAGGCATTGCAGCCATTCTTGCAAGGCGGTAAAGCGCAAAGCCTGGGGAATGCGCTTGAGCGGCTCGTGCAGCAGCTCGGCAGCGCTGGCTAGCTCGCCCTGGCGCAGCAGCAGGCGGGCGTAGTCAAAGCGGGCATCGTCATTGCTGGGGTCGGTGTGAAAGGCGTGGGCCAGCTTTTCCAGTGCTGAGGCGGTGTCGCCACTGGCTAGCAGGGCTTGGGCTTCTTCGGCTTCGGCCTCGGCTTGCAGTGCGTCTTCGCTGGGCAGGTGTTTATCTAAAAACTGGCGTACCTGGCCTTCGGTTTGTGCGCCCATAAAACCATCGACGGGCTGACCACCCACCATCAGCACACAGGTGGGTACGCTGCGCACACCAAACATGGCGGCCACTTGCTGGTTGCTATCCACATCTACCTTGGCCAGGATGAAGCGACCTGCGTACTCGGCCTCTAGCTTTTCTAGCGTGGGAACCAGGGTTTGGCAGGGGCCGCACCAGGTGGCCCAGAAATCGACCAGCACGGGCGTGGTCATGGAGGCGGTAATCACCTGGGCTTCGAAATTCTCGGGGGTGATGTCAATCATGGTTGGTGCTCCTGTCGCTAAACGGCCATTTAAACGGCATCTCCCCAAACGGGGCAAAACCGGCAATTTTGGCGCATATTGCAAGAGCTGTTAGCCTGCTGTGGCAATTGCT
>CAZMMM010000012.1:10605-13300 GCA_964567385.1 uncultured Comamonas sp. | reverse complement strand
CTCCTGTCGTCAATCGGCAATCTAAACGGCATCTCCCCAAACGGGGGGGTAAAACTGTGTAATTTTGGCGCAAATTGCAAGAGCTGCTGGTGTGCTGTGGCAAGCTAGCCCGCGTCAAGGGCGGCTTTGCCCTGGGAGGAATGTTTTGATACAGGTAGAGCAACTGGTGTTTGAGTACCCAGGGCATAAGGCCCTGGATGGGGTGAGCCTGCACATTGAGGCTGGCTCGGTGACGGCTTTGGTTGGCCCCAATGGAGCGGGTAAGTCCACCCTGATGCGCTGCATTGCGGGGCTGGAGCAAGCGCTTTCAGGCCGCATCACCGTGCACGGCATTGATGTGATGCAAGCGCCGCGCCAGGTGCATCAGCACTTGGGCTATTTATCTGATTTTTATGGCTTGTATGAAAGCCTGACGGTGCAGCGCTGCCTGGCCTATGCCGGTCTGGCGCGTGGCCTGGATGCCCAGCAGGTGGATGCGCGGGTGCAAACCGTGGCGCAGCAACTGGATTTGCTGGCCTTGCTGCAGCGCAAGCCCGGCCAGCTATCACGCGGGCAGCGCCAGCGCCTGGCGATTGGGCAGGCCATCATGCACCAGCCCAAGGTGTTGCTGCTTGATGAGCCTGCCAGCGGGCTGGACCCTGAGGCGCGCAGCAGCTTGTCGGGCCTGTTTCGCCAGCTCAATGCCCAGGGCATGACCTTGGTGGTTTCCAGCCACATCCTGAGCGAGCTGGATGAATACAGCACCCATTTGCTCTCTCTGCGCCACGGTCAGGTGGAGCACCACGGCCCCCTGCATACCCAGCATGCACAGCAGGCGGATTGGCAGCTCTATGCCCTAGAGCTGGCGGGTGAGCAAGCGCCCCAGCATTGGCAAGCTGCTTTGGGCGATGTGCAGGTGCAAGACTGGGGTAGCGGGGCTGGCCAGCCCCTTTTGCTGTGGCTGCCGCAAGCTGCCCCCGCACGTGCAGCGCTGGTGGCGCAATGGGTGGCGGCAGGTTTGCCTTTGGCCAGCTTACAAGCCCAGCGTGAAACGGTGCAAGCCAAGTATTTAAAGAAAGAAGAGGGTTGATGCCATGAAGAACGCAGAGTTTCAACGCCAGCTATGGATGCGCTGGCGCCCTAGTACTTGGCTGTGGAGCCTGGGGTTGGTGGCGCTGGTTTTGGCAGTGCCGCTGGCCATCTCCTCTGCTGAGGAGGCGTTGCAAAACCTGGGCTTGGTGGCGATTTTTGGCGTTTGGGGCGCGGCCTTGATTTACGGCAGCGTACTCACGACCCAAAGCCTGAGTGATGAAGCCCAAGAAAACACCTGGGACGGTCAGCGGCTGTCGGCCCTGACGCCTTGGCAATTGGCTTGGGGCAAGTTACTAGGGGCCAGTCTGCCAGCTTGGTGGTATGCGGCGTGGTTTGCTTTGGCCGCTTTGTTTGTGGACACCACTTGGGCCAGCTTGGTGGGCGATGGCCATCGTGGCATCCACTTGGTGGCGCTGGCGGTGCTCAGTGGGCTGAGCTTGCAGGCTTGGGGGATGAATTCTGTGCTACTGGGCTGGGGTGGGCAGCCTAGCATTCAGCCCGGGCGCTCGGGGCGGCGCTCTGTGCTGTGGCTGGGCTTGCTGGTGCTGTTTATTCTGCCTGTGCTGCTGGGCCCCGGTGCGGAGCTGTTGAGACAATCTGCGCTGCAGTGGTGGGGCTGGTCGCTCAGTGGCCTAGGCTTTGCATATTTGTGTAGCATGGTGGGGCTAGGTTTGGGGCTGCTGGCGTTATGGCGGCAAATGCGCCTGTATCTGGATGTGCCTAGCTTGCCCTGGGCCTGGCCTCTGGGCTTGGTGGTGCTAGGGCTGCTGCTGACAGGTCTGCTACCTGCTGAAAAAAATGCCTCGGTGCGCTGGGGCGTGCTAACGGCGCTGGCCTTGGTGGCAACGGGTTTTATTGCTTTGCAGCATATGGAGAGCCATTTACGCGCTTGGCGGCAGGTGCAGATAATGTGGCGGCAAGGCCTGTGGCGCAGAGCTGCCCAAGCCCTGCCCCTGTGGCCAGTGAGCTGGCTGCTGGCCTTGGTGGCCAGCTTGCCCGCCAGTGCGCAGAGCGGGTGGATTTGGCCCATTCTTTGCCTATGGGTGCTGCGTGACTGCTTGCTCATCACCGGCTTTGCTCTGGCACGCGGGCACATTAAAAACCCTATGGCCAGCTTGATGGTGGCTTGGGTGGTGCTGAATTTGCTGCTACCCATGCTGGCCTGGGGTATAGGCGGTGAGGCTTGGGGGTTAAGCCTGCAGCCCTTTGCCTGGATATTGTTCAAAGAGCATTACGAGGAAACCACCCTGGCCCTCTGGGCTTGGCTGTCTATCGTGATTCAGCTGGGTTTAGTAGCGCTCTGGCTGGCGCGTGTGGCGCGTAGTACCCGATCCTAATCGAGGGGGCCCGCCCCAGTGTTTAACCCAGCTGCCCCAAATACTGGTCAAAAAACGCCAGCGTACGGTCTTTGGCCTGCACAGCGCTGGCATCGTCATAGCTGGCGCGCTGGTCGCAGTTAAAGCCGTGGTCGGCTTCGTACACATGCACTTGCACCTGGGGCTGGGTTTGGGCAAACAGCTGTACTTCGTCTAGGGGAATGATGGGGTCGTGGCGGCCAAAGTGGGCCAGCACGGGGCATACGCCGCCGTCCGGAGCTTCCTCCACCTCGGAGGGTTCGCCTGTG
>CAZMMM010000012.1:0-10595 GCA_964567385.1 uncultured Comamonas sp. | reverse complement strand
GGCAGTTGCGCAGCGGCACGCCAGGTGACCAGGCCACCCCAGCAAAAACCGACCATGCCCACGCGGCAGTCTGCCTGCGCCTGCGCCCATTGCGCGGCGGCTTGTACGTCTTGTAGTACGCCAGGGGCGGGCAGGGCCTCGGCCTGGGTTTTGTAGTCCATGCCCTTGGCAATCTCGGCTTGGCTGTAGCCGATATCTACCCCAGGGGCAAAGCGTGAGAACAAGTCAGGCGCAATCGCCAGAAAGCCACGGGCGGCCAGGCGCTCGGTAACAGCGCGGATATGGCTGTTGACGCCAAAAATCTCCTGGGCGACCACAACTGCACCGCGCAAGCGCCCTTGAGCGGGGGCTGTCCAGGCTTTGAAGGTATGGCCGTCGGCGGCAGTCAGTGCAGTCCATTGGGCGGTGGTATTACTCATTTTGGTTGGCTCCTTCTGTGGTCGCTACGGTGGTAGCAGTAGCGGTAGCAAAGTCAAAATCGGTGCTTTGCAGGTGATAGACCAAGGCGGCATCCATGGTCTTGGCGTGGTAGTCAAACCAGGTGGCCAGGTCGGGCAGGATGGCGCGTAGTGCGGCAAGGTTGCCGGCCTGCCCCTTGCCTGTGCCTTGGTGCAGAATTTCCAGCACTGCCTGGTGCTGGTGCAGGTGGCAGTTGTCCGGGGCAAAGCCGCTGGCGTGCATCCAGCGGTCTTCCAGGCCAAAGTGCATTTCAGTGTGGCTGACGATGTCTTGCCACAGGGGCAGCAGCTCGGTATCGCTGGCCGCTTCGGCTTGGGCTAGTAGGGTGACAAAGTCTTCGTGGATGTCGTCCAACTCAGGCAGGTTGAGCACCAGTTTTTCATTCCATTGCAGGGTGGCCATTAGTTGCTTTCCTTGGTCTATGGGTTAAAGGGCTTGCAGCTTTTGCTGGACTGGGGCAGGGCGGGTAGTGCGCGATGGTCTTGCAGCTCGGTGAGCCAGTCGGTCAGCTGCTGGCCAATGACATCAACCGCGCGGGCCAGGGCCTGGGCACCGCCAGCGGCATCTAGCGTGGGGGCGCTGATGCGTGCCTCAAACACTTGCTGGCCTAGCAGCGCTTCACCCACGGTTTGGGGCTGTACAACCGTGGCACGCAGGCGCACTAAAGAGCAGCTGCTTTCGGGGGTGCCAAAGGTTTGCAGAAACTCTTCCAGCGCCAGTTGCACGATGGCGGGGTGTTGGCCGTCAATTTTTGGGGGGATGCGCCCGCCCTCGCCAGAGAGCACCACCCGCCCGCCCTGGCTGAGCCAGTGGCGTAGGCGCTCTTGCACCAGCAGCTCGGGCGGCTGGCTCCAGCTGGCAAGGCTGTAGGCGTGCCGCGCCTGGGGGTGTTGCTGGTCGTACTTGAGGCGGTAATGCATGGCGGTGGTGCTGCCTTCAGCCTGCCAGGGGGCCTGGATGTCAGCCAGCACCAAGGGGGCGGGGTGGGCGTTGAGGGTGGGGGTGCTGGGCAAGGCTCCCAAGTCAAAGCGCAGAGGCTCTTGCGGGGGGGTGGGCAGGGACTGGCAGGCTGCCAGCCCAAGGCCCAAGGCCAAAGCCAGCCCCATGCGGTGCAGGCGTGAAAAATAAGGAGGCATCACAAAACTATTCATGCGGTTTTTTAGAGCGTTTTTAGGCTTAAGGGGCAACAAAGCCAGACTCACCAGGGCCAGGGCGCTGCTGGCCAGGGCCGTAAATCAGAGATTGGGGGTTGGCATCAATATTGGCCATGGTGCGCCCCATCCGGCGCGTGGCCAGCGAGAGGTCACTGCTGGCGCGTTGCACGCCGGGCAGGGTGTATTGGTCAAAGCGCTGGGCAATCTGCGCCAGGTTGGCGCTGGTGGTGTGTAGCTGGGGCATCAAGCCTTCGGGGGCGAGCAGTTCAGCCTCCAGCTTGTTCGTGAGCTGCCCCACTTGGGCGCTGGTTTGTGCCAGGGCTTGCAAGGCGCGTTGGCTGTCGGCGGCCAGGGCGGGCACAGTGGCCAGCGCGGGATTCAGGCGTTGCTGCAGGCTGTGATTCAGGCTTTCGCTGACTTCTTGCACCTGCTGCATGGTTAGGTTCAGGTTATCCAGCGCCTGGGCAAAGCGGAATTGGTTGTCATCGCCCAGCAGTTGGTTGATGCGGGTGGCGGCCTCATCGGCCTTGCTCAGAATCAGCATGCCTTGGTCGGCCAGCACCGTCAGCGGTGAGGATTCCATGGGCAGGCGCGGCAGACCGCTTTTGCCCGAGGGGGGGCGCTGGGTGGGGCCGTAGCTGTCATCTAGCTGGATATGGGCAATGCCTGTTACGCCCTGGTAGCCCAGTTGGGCATAGGTGGTATCAGAGAGGGGTGCACCCTCATCTACCGCAATGCGGATTTGCACCTGGCTGGGGTAGAGGTCGTCAAAGCCAATATGCGTGACCTTGCCTACCGCCACCCCCTTGTAGCGCACAGCGGCTTGCACTTGCAGGCCGCTGATGGCATCGGCGGTGGAGAGTTCGTAATGCTCGTACTGGCGCTGGTCGCGTGTCAGCCACAGCGCCAAGCCAATCAACAAAGCCGCCAGCGTGAGCATGAAAGCACCAGCGGCAAGAGCGTGGGATTTGTTTTCCATAAGACAAAAAATGCAGCAAAAAAGGTGCAACAACTAGGGCTGGGGAGCAGGGGCCAATGCCCGCCTGCCGCGTTCGCCCTGAAAAAAGGTGATGGTAAAGGGATGCTGAAACTGCGTGACTTCCTGCGCCGTACCACTGACCAGTACGCGCTTTTCTGCCAGCACGGCCACGCGGGTAGAGAGGGCAAACAGCGTATCCAAATCATGCGTAACCATGATGACGGTCAGCCCCAAATCCTGGTGCAATTGACGCAGTAAATCGCAAAACTCGTCAGAGCTAGTCGGGTCTAGGCCAGCGGTTGGCTCATCCAGCAGCAGCAGGGGCGGGTCCATGATGAGGGCACGCGCCAGCGCCACGCGCTTAATCATGCCGCCGGACAGGTCGGAGGGGCGGCGCGTGGCGTGCTCGGGCTTTAAGCCCACCATTTGCAGCTTCATCATGGCGGCGCGGCGTATCACATCGTCGGACAGGCCACCTTGCTCGCGCAGGGGGAAGGCGATGTTCTCCAGCACGTCAAAGGCCGAATACAGCGCCCCGTGCTGAAACAGCATCCCCACCCGCGCTGATGCACCTTCGCGGCATAACTCAGCAGCGGGGCGGCCCAGGGTAGTCACGCTGCCCTTGCCCGGGGTGAGTAGCCCCAAAATCTGGCGCAGCAGCACCGTTTTACCCGTGCCCGAGCCGCCGACAATGGACAGCATCTCGCCACGGCGCACGGTTAAATCCAGGTCTTCATGCACGGCGTAGCGGTTTTTTCCCTGGCCAAAGATGCTCCAGAGTTTGTGGATTTCTACGACGTTTTGTATTTCTGTCTGCATCTTGCTCGGCATTTAGAACCCTATGTCCTTGAACGCAATCGCAAAAATCGCATCCACCACAATCACCATGGTGATGGCGCTGACCACCGAGGCCGTTGTGCCCACGCCCAGGCTTTGGGTGTTGGGCTCTACCTGCAAACCCCAGTGGCAGCCAATCAGGGCAATCCAGATGCCAAACACCATGGCCTTGATACTGGCCAGCCACAGATTACTCACCTGCACCGCGCTGGGCAGCGCCTGAATGAAGTAGGCGGGCGAGATGTCCATCGCCAAATCCGCCGCCACAATGCCGCCGGTGAGCGCGGCCAAAGTCGTCCACAGGCTGACCAGCGGCATCGCCAGCGCCAGCGCCATTGCACGCGGTAGCACCAGCCGAAAGCCGTGGGAGATGCCCATGACGCGCATAGCATCCAGTTCTTCGGTAACGCGCATCACGCCAATCTGCGCGGTAATGGCCGAGCCAGAGCGCCCCGCCACCAAAATTGCCGCCAGCAAAGGCCCCAGCTCCCGAATCAGCGAGATGCCCAAAATGTTGACGATAAATGCCTCTGCCCCAAACTGGCGCAGTTGCAGCGCCATCAGGTAGGCCAGCACCACGCCAATCAAAAAACCAACCAAGGCAGTAATAGGCAGGGCAGTGGCCCCCATGTTGTAGAGATGGCCAGAAAAATCTCGCCACGGCCCTTTGTGCGGTGAACGCAAGAGGCGTAGAAAGTCGAGCAAGAGCTGCCCCATGAGCTGCACAAGGTGGCCCAAATGCGCGCCTACGCCCAGGATTTTGGCACCAA
Source organism: uncultured Comamonas sp. (assembly GCA_964567385.1). Classification (GTDB taxonomy): domain Bacteria; phylum Pseudomonadota; class Gammaproteobacteria; order Burkholderiales; family Burkholderiaceae_C; genus Comamonas. The sequence continues at coordinate 6,396 of CAZMMM010000012.1, read as the reverse complement.
AACCGGCGACTAAATCGCCCAAGCGATAGCGTGTTTTGGGAGGGAGATCTTGAGGGGAAAACTGGGCAATGCGCTCTAGCATGGCGCGCTGGGTAGCGCTGGCTTGGAGCTGGGCGGGCCACTGCCCTTGCCAGTGTTGCCACAGGAGCTGCGCCCCTAGGTGGTCTAGCCAAAGCAGCTCGCGCAAATCCCAGGCTGTATCTTTGGGTTGCTGGCGCAGCAGGGTCTGCAAGCGCTGCCATTGGCCGCGTTGACCCAGCTCTGCCGCACCCCAGCGCCCCTTGAGCACCAAGCAAGGGCCAGAGGCGGTAGAGAGGGTTTGTAGAGTGGGCAAGTCAGCGTTCATGGCGCAGCGAAACATAAAAACTGTCGGTTGTACCGCGTTTTTTAGGTATTTCCTAGGGAAAGCCCCATATCTGCTGTGCGGTTGAAGGGTTTACATTCAGTGCACTCTAGCGCGGCTGATAAATAAGCCGCAGCGCAGAGGGCCCGAGGAGACAAACTCGTTTTATAACCACCACAACATCAATGCATAAAGTGCCCATCCATGAGGCGCTACGCTTACCTCCAGGCGCTGGCTTTCGGGCCAGCGCTATTTTTTTGTCTCTTGCCCGCCTAGCATGCGGGCACAATCGCCTCCCATCATGGAATGGATTGTTTTGCCCCTGGCCTCGGCCCTGGCGGGTTTTGTGGATGCGATTGTGGGCGGTGGCGGCTTAATTTTGCTGCCCGCCTTGTTTGCCGTTTATCCACATACCGCGCCTGCCACATTGTTTGGCACGAATAAAAGCGCTGCTGTTTGGGGTACAGGTGTGGCGGCTTGGCAGTACAGCCGACGGGTGGCGATTCGCTGGCCTGCCATGCTGCCTGGGGCGTTGGCAGCTTTGGTCGGGGCGTTTTTTGGGGCTTGGGCGGTGACCCTGGTCAACCCTCAATTTTTGCGCTTGGCCCTGCCCCTGGTGCTGCTGGCGCTGTTGATTTATACCCTGCGTAAAAAAGACTTGGGCAGCGCACACGCTCCTTTGCATGAAGGGCGCAAAGAGCGGGCACTGGCGGTAGCTATTGGCCTCACGATTGGTTTTTACGATGGGTTTTTTGGCCCGGGCACAGGCAGTTTTTTTGTATTTTTGTTTGTGCGTGTGCTGGGCTACGATTTTTTGAATGCCTCGGTCAGCGCCAAACTGCTGAATCTGGCCACCAATGTGGCTGCCCTGGCCTTGTTTGCTGCCAAAGGCCATGTGTGGTGGCATTTTGCTGTGCCGCTGGCGCTGGCCAATGTGCTGGGCAGCGTACTGGGTAGCTGGCTGGCGCTGCGCCGTGGCACGGGCTTTGTGCGCCATGTGTTTATCGTGGTGGTGGGCCTGCTGATTGTGAAAACCAGCTGGGACGCTCTGGCCCTACTGCGGCTTTAGGTGTACCCGCAAGCCCTGGGCTGTCACGCTGATGGCCTGAGGGGCGATTTCCCAGCGGCGCAATTGTTGGCGCTGCTTCTCGTCAAGCTGGTAGAGCGCCCAATCCTGAAAAATTTTTTCCGCCAAATAGGGGCCGTAGGCGTTGAGCATTTCAGCCACGGGGGCGGGTGCGCCATTGAGGCGCAAATGCTCAACCTGGACGTTGTGCGCACGCACGCTGCTGTCCTGTGGCTCAAAGCGCAGGCCAAAGCGCACAGCAGTGCTACCCGCGTAGGTGCGGCCCAAGGCAGGCCCAGAAAACGCCACTTGTAAGAGGGCGTGGATTTGGTTGTTTTGCGGCAGCAGCTGTATTTCTGGCTGGGCCAAGCTGGCTTTGAGCAGGCCCGCCACGGGAAAATCACGCGGAAAGCGCTGCCCCAGAGCGGCGAGTAAATCGGCCTCAGGCCAATCCCAATAATCGGGAACACTAGCGCTACACGCCCCTAAACTGGCCAAGGGGGCAAGCAAGGCAAACTGGGTGAATTGACGGCGTTGCATACCAAGAGGGTGGGGAACAAAGTAAGAGAGTCTGCTACAAAAACAGCAAGTATGCGGCGCATCAGGCAATCCCGATTTTCCCTAGGTGGGCTCGGGTATCCTTGGTGCGGACCTCAGCTCTTCATTTCAGTAGCACATGGCACACCTTGTTTGGACTCCCGACCTGGATACGGGCATTATGGAAATTGACCGGCAGCACCGCCAGATTGTGAGGTTTATCAACACCTTGCACGACTTGTGCAGCAGCCCCGACCGCGCAGCCCTGGAGCGTGTGATGGTAGATACGGTGGACTACACCGCCTCTCACCTGCTGTTTGAAGAGAGTTTGCTAGAGCAAGCCGGTTACGAGTTTGTCGGCGCACATAAAAGAGTGCATGCCCTGTTTGTGCGCCGCGTCACGGGCATCCACGAGCGCTTTGTGGCCGGTGAGGATGTGGCCCAAGAGCTGCATGATTTGCTCTCGCGCTGGCTGTTTAGCCATATCCGCTCTGAAGACCATGCCTATGTGGATGCGGTGAAAGCCTACATGCGCCGCGTGCGCGGGCAAGAGGATAAAAAACCCAACCCTACCCCAGTAGAAGGCGCGGATGACTACGCCGATTTAATCCCCGACTTAGAGCAGCGCAGCAGCAAAAAAGGCTGGCTGCAGCGCTTGTTGGGGCGCTAAGTCGCTAACTGGCTTATTGCAAATAACAGGCGCGTAACTGCGCCAGCGCGGCCTGATTCAGCCCCATCACCCGCTCCAAATAGGTGGGCATATCGCCATAGGCTTGCTGTACGGTGGCATAGGCGCTGTCCAGAAATGCCGCTTGCACGCCCCATAGCACTTGCAGCACTGCCTCGGGCAGGTGGCGACGCGCCTCTTGCGCCAGTGCGGCTGGGCGCTGGTAGAGGGTGTTGGTCAGCAGATAGTCTTGGGTGATGACGCTAGGCGCTACGCCCAGGGCGTGTAGCAGCATGGCCGCTGCCCAGCCGGTGCGGTCTTTGCCTGCGGTGCAGTGAAAGGCCAGGGGGCTGTCCTCCTCCAGCAGCAGAGCAAACCATTGGGCAAATTGCGGCGCATCGTCCAGCACAAAGCTGCGGTAGGTGGCCTGCATCAGTGCCACTGTTTCTTGCGGGCTGATGCTGTTGCCGGTTTTGACTTGCTCCAGGCGCTGCTGCACCAGGTACGGCTCCACGGCCAGCACATGCTGCTGCCATTGCGGCCAGTGGTAGCCGTGTTTGCGGCGCTCCTCCGAACCGCGAAAGTCCACTGTGCGGGCAATGCCCAGGTGGTTGAGCTGCGCCAAGTCAGAGGCGCTCAGGTCAGCCAGATGGTCGGTACGAAACAGCTTGCCCCAGCGCAGCGCCCGCCCCTGGTGGCCGATGTAGCCACCCAGGTCACGGAAGTTGCTGCAGCCTTGTAGGGGGATGTGGCGTTGCATAGTGGGGCGTGACAGTTTTGTTAGGGGATTGAGGTCGGTATTTTTAGAGATGTCCATTTGTTTTTCTGTATCTTCCTTTGCCCAAAAAATCAATAATTCCATTGTCACGTAAAACTTGCAATTGCTGCCGAATTTTTTCTTTTATGAAGTTATTGTTGGGATGTTTAGCTTTTAGCAATTCTTCAAATTTGTAAACATCATCAATGGCGAAATCATTATTTTTAATTGAATCAATACAAGCCATAGTATCTAAAATCCAACTTTTTGCACTCTTGTTTTTTGACCGCAAGAATAATGTTTTGCTGAAACTCTCTTTCACGAGTGTTGGATTGTTCGCTACCCCATTTTTAATTAAAAATATCTTTCCATTGTCAGAGATTTTAGAAAGATTGATATTGCATCCTATCCAGCCTGACCGCTTTGCCGTCTCGGCCAAAGGCTTTCTTTGAATGATAATTTCAGGTGTGAAAAAATGCTTTGGAACAATTAAAAAATTGCGAACCAGCCATTCTTTGCTGTAGGTGAGGAAAAAGAAATTTGGATTATTTTCAGCGTTAATCCTGCTCATCATGGTCAGATAGGAGCCATCCACAATGGTATTGGAAATAATGCCTTTTTTACTTTTTAATTCAAATTCTTCGCTACAGTTTCTGCAATAAAAATCTGCGACTGGACGATTATTTTCAAAATTATTTAATGAGGGTTCTCCGCAGCATGGACAATAAGAATTGTCTAAAACCCATTTTTCTGTCACGACCCTTGCTATTTGTGACTTGCTCGTATAACCCTGAGCTAATTTAATATCGAGTGATAGATTTATTTTGCACATTCTCGGAAAATATACAGTAACCCTAAAACCAAACTTCTAAAAAATGCAATGTGCTGCAAATGAGAAATCAATAAGAAATCAAGGGTTTTAGGGTGTTTGCCTGTTTTAATTAAGCAGCATTGCTCAAGTGCTGGCCAATCAACCCCGTCAACTCAAACATACCCGCGCTGTCTTTGCCCAGCACGGCGCGTAATTTGTCGTCAGCGATGATTTGGCGCTTGTCTTGTGGGTTTTGCAGGTTGTTGGCCTTGATGTAGTCCCACAGCTTTTTCAGCGCCTCGGTACGCGCTACGGGTGCGTCGCCAATAACGGCGGCTAAGGCCGCATCGGGGCGGTAATTGGCGGCGGGGGCTTTGCGTGCCGTGGCTTTTTTGGCGGGCGCTTTGGCAGTGGGTTTTACCGCAGATTTTGCGGCGCTGGCGCTAGCGGCCTTGGCTCCGGTTTTGCTAGGGTATTTGCCCTCGCGCTGCTCGAACTCAAAGCCGACTTTGCCTGCGGCCTTGTCCCATACCAGGTGGGCTTTGAAGGCGCGGCGCGTGCGGTTGGAGATGAATTTATCCAGCAAATCCGTCTTGCCCGTAGCCAGCAGCTTTTGCATTTGCTCGGGCGCAATGGCTTGCTGCAGGATAACGATGCCGCTCTTGAACTTGCAACTGGGCGTGGGCTGCTCGGCAGTGGGCACGGCTTTGCTGCACACGTAATTGCTGCCGTGGGCATACACCGGTGCGCCGCAACTGGGGCAAGCGCCCAGTGCCGGGGTGGTGAAGCTGACGATTTCGCCGCTGGCATCGTCGCCTTTTTTATCGTCCCCAAAGTCGAATTCCATTTTGTACGCACCTGTGGCCTCGTCACGCACGATGGCTAGTTCTGAGGCAAAAGGCCAGCCCGCCTTAGAGCGAAAGCCCTCCAGCGGCCCAATGCGGCGCTGGCTGATAAGCGCCTCGGCCTCGTGGGTTTCAAAGGTGCGCCCAGCAGGCGATTTGGTGAAGGAGAAGCCACAGCCCTCGGCACTGCCGCTACTGCCTTGACCAACACAGGCAAAGCGGCGGTAATTTTCTTTCACCACGCCGCCACATTGCGGGCAGGGTGTGGTCAGAGTGGCGTAGTTGCCGGGGATGGTGTCGCGGTCGTACTCCTTGGCCTTGCGCACAATGCGCTCGGTAACTTCGGCAATCTGGCGCATAAAGTCAGCGCGGGAGAGTTCGCCGCGCTCCATCTGCGCCAGCTTGTATTCCCATTCGCCGGTCATTTCGGGTTTGCACAGCACGTTCACCTCCAGGCCGCGCAGCAGTGTCATGAGCTGGGATGCTTTGGCCGTGGGAACCAGCTCGCGGCCTTCGCGTAGCATGTATTTTTCGGCAATCAAGCCTTCGATGGTGGCGGCGCGGGTGGCGGGTGTGCCCAAGCCTTTTTCCTGCATGGCGCTGCGCAGCTCTTCATCTTCCACTTGCTTGCCTGCGCTTTCCATTGCGCCCAGCAAGGTGGCTTCGCTGTAGCGGGCGGGGGGCTTGGTGGCTAGCTGTTTGGCCTGGGCATCGGCGGTCAGCGGGCGCTCGCCAGGCTGCACGGCGACCAGGGGCTGGCCTTTTTCACCGGCTTTATCGGCTTTGCCGTCTTCGGTTTCAGCGGCTGCTTCTTTGCCGTAAATGGCCAGCCAGCCGGGTTGCACCAGCACCTTGCCCTCGGTTTTGAAGCGGTGCTGCTCTACCTGGCTGATGCGGGTGGTGACCAGGTATTGCGCCACCGGGAAGAACACCGCCATAAAGCGGCGCACCACCAGGTCGTAGAGCTTTTGCTCGGCCTCCGACAGGCCGCTGGGCGCTTGCGTGGTGGGGATGATGGCAAAGTGGTCGCTGACCTTGCTGTTGTCAAAAACCCGGCGCGTGGGCTTGATGTAGTCGCTGTCCAGCGCTTGGCGGGCGTAGGGAGCCAGATGCGCCTGGTGGGAGGCGGCCAGCATCTCGAAGGTCTGGCGCGTGGTGGCCAGGTAATCCTCGGGCAGGTGGCGCGAGTCGGTACGTGGGTAGGTCAGCGCCTTGTGTTTTTCGTACAGGGCTTGCGCCAGTGCCAGCGTGGTTTTGGCAGAGAAGCCGAACTTGCCGTTGGCCTCGCGTTGCAGGCTGGTCAGGTCAAACAGCAGGGGGCTGGCCTGGGTGCTGGGCTTGGATTCTTCGGTAACGGTGGCGGGCTTGCC
>CAZMMM010000011.1:0-16707 GCA_964567385.1 uncultured Comamonas sp. | reverse complement strand
CCGACACCATCATGGGCGTGACCTTCTGCGCCGTGGCGCCCGAGCACCCGCTGGCCGCCCATGCCGCGCAGAGCAACGCCAAGCTGGCCGCCTTTATCGAAGAATGCAAAAAAGGCGGCACCACCGAAGCCGAACTAGCGCTCAAAGAAAAAGAAGGCATGGCGACCGGCCTATTCGTCACCCACCCCATTACCGGCCAGCAGGTGGAAATCTGGGTCGGTAACTACGTGCTGATGAGCTATGGCGACGGCGCGGTCATGGGCGTACCCGCCCACGACGAGCGCGACTTTGCCTTTGCGCTGAAGTACCAACTGCCCATTCAGCAAGTGATTGCCGTAGAGGGCGAAACCTTTGACAACCAAGCCTGGGCAGACTGGTACGCCGACAAACAACGCGCCGTGTGCGTTAACTCCGGCGTACTCGATGGCCTGAACCACGTTGATGCCGTCAACAAAGTGGCCGAACTGCTGGCCGCCAAAGGCTTGGGCGAAAAACAAACCACCTGGCGCTTGCGTGACTGGGGCGTGAGCCGCCAGCGCTACTGGGGCACGCCGATTCCCATCATCCACTGCGAAGACTGCGGCGCAGTGCCCGTACCAGAAAAAGACCTGCCCGTCGTCCTGCCCGAAGACCTGGTTCCCGATGGCAGCGGCAACCCGCTCAACAAGTGCGAAGCCTTCCTGAAGGTCAATTGCCCCTGCTGCGGCAAACCCGCCCGCCGCGAAACCGACACCATGGATACCTTTGTCGATTCGTCCTGGTACTTCCTGCGCTATTGCGACCCGCACAACAGCGACCACATGGTGGCCGAGGGCGCTGCCTACTGGATGCGCGACGGCGGCATGGACCAATACATTGGCGGCATTGAACACGCCATCCTGCACCTGCTGTATGCCCGTTTTTGGACGAAGGTCATGCGCGATTTGGGGCTGGTGCAAGCCGACGAGCCGTTCAAGCGCCTGCTCACACAAGGCATGGTGCTAAACCACATCTACAGCCGCAAGAGCGCCAAAGGTGCCAAAGATTACTTCTGGCCGCACGACATCGAGCATGTGCTGGACGATGCAGGCAAAGTTATCGGTGCCAAGCTGAAAAATCCCGCTGAAAGCAGCGACGGCCTGCTGCCCGTAGGTACTGCCATCGACTACGAAGGCGTGGGCACCATGTCCAAGTCGAAGAACAACGGCGTTGACCCGCAAGACCTGATTGAAAGATACGGCGCAGACACTGCCCGCCTGTACACCATGTTCACCGCCCCGCCGGAGCTAACGCTGGAATGGAACGATGCCGCCGTTGAAGGCAGCTACCGCTTCCTGCGCCGCGTGTGGAACTTCGGTGCCAAGCTGCGCGGCATCGAGCCGGGCGAGCTGCAAGATTTGGACAAAGAGGCCAAAGCCCTGCGTCTGGAAATCCACAGCGTGCTCAAACAGGTGGATTACGACTACCAGCGTATGCAATACAACACCGTGGTTTCTGGCGCGATGAAGATGCTCAACGCGCTGGAAGCCTGCAAAGACTTGGGCAGCCGCCCCGCGCAATTGGCCGCTCTGGAGAGCTTCGGTATTTTGCTGCGCTGCCTCTACCCCGTCTGCCCCCACCTGACCCATGCGCTGTGGCAAGAGCTGGGCTATGCCGCCCAATACGGCAATCTGCTCGATGCCGCTTGGCCGCAGGTTGACCCCAAGGCGCTGGAGCAGGACGAGCTCACCCTGGTGCTGCAAATCAACGGCAAGCTGCGCGGCCATGTGCAAGTGCCCGCCAGCGCCGACAAAGCGCAGATTGAAGCCCTGGCCGTAGCCAGCGCCGACGCACAAAAACACCTGCAAGGCGCTGCGCCTAAAAAGGTCGTGGTTGTGCCTGGCCGCCTGGTCAACATCGTGGCCTAAACCAGCCGCCGCCATTGAGCACAACGTGGAGCAGTACCCATGCAAAAGCGCCATTTTTTAACCGCTCTGGCGGTAATGCCCCTGGTATCGGTCACGGCCTGCGGCTTTCGCCTGCGCGGGGCGGCTGACTACGCCTTTGACTCGCTCTACCTGCAAGCGCCCGAAGGCTCTGCCCTGGGGCGCGAGCTGCTGCGCCTGCTGGCGGCCTCTAGCCAGCAACTGCGCCTGGTACTGCCGCCCGCGCCTGCCAGCCAGGCGGCCGTCACCCTGCACCTGCATGGTGAAGACTACAGCCAGGCCGTGCTAGCTAAAACCGTAGCCGGCCAGGTGCGCGAGCTGCAACTGCGCCTGCAAGCCCGCTTTAGCCTGATTGGGCAAGATGGCCGCATCTGGATGCCTGAAACCCCCATCGCCCAGCAGCGCGATATGACCTATAGCGAAACCCTGGCGCTGGCTAAGGACGATGAGGTGGCTGGCTTGATTACCGACATGCGCCACGACATTGCCCAGCAGGTGCTGCGACGGCTGGCGCTGTTAAAAGTACCGTCTGCCAGCTAAATCGACCTTGGCAGAGCCCCCCATGCAACTCCCCCTTGCCCAGCTCCAAGCCCACCTGCAGCAGCCGCTGCGTGGCCTCTACACCCTGCATGGCGATGAGCCGCTACAGCTGCAAGAGGCGGCAGATGCCATCCGTGCAGCAGGGCGGGCAGCGGGGTTTACCGAGCGGCACCTGTTCACCGTACAAGGCGCACATTTTGACTGGAGTGGCATTGTTGCCGCCGCCAACGCCACCAGCCTGTTTGGCGACAGGCAGCTGCTGGAGCTGCGCATTCCCAGTGGCAAGCCTGGCGGCAAAGACGGCGCTGCCGCGCTGACGCAACTGGCCCAGCAAGCAGGGCAGGCGGCGCGGGATGTGCTGCTACTGGTGCACCTGCCCAAGCTGGACGCTGCCAGCAAAAAAACCGCTTGGTTTACTGCCCTGGATAAGCAGGGTGTACACATCCCCATTTACCCCATTGAGCGCCAGCAACTGCCCGCCTGGATTGCCCAGCGCTTGGCCGCCCAAGGGCAAAGCGTAGAGCCGGGTCAGGCAGGCCAGCACAGCCTGGCCTTTTTTGCCGACCGGGTAGAAGGCAACCTGCTGGCCGCCCACCAAGAGATTCAAAAGCTAGGGCTGCTCTACCCCGCCGGGGTGCTGACCCATAGCCAGATTGAGCAAGCCGTGCTTAACGTGGCGCGGTATGACGTGTTTCAACTCAGCGGCGCCGTGCTGGGCGGGCAACTGGCGCGCGCCACGCGGATGCTCGATGGCCTGCAAGCCGAGGGCGTGGCCGAAGTGCTGGTGCACTGGGTACTGGCCGAAGACATCCGCAACCTGCACCGCGCCCGCCAAGCCATGGATGAGGGGCAGCAGAACCTCGGGGCGCTGCTCAAAACCCTGCGCATCTGGGGAGAGAAAGAAGCCCAGTTCCAGCGCCTGCTGCCGCGCCTGAGCCTGGCAGCCACCACCCGCTTGCTGCACGCTGCCCATGTGGTGGATGGCATTGTCAAGGGCCTGCCCCACCCTGAATGGCCGCGCCAGCCCTGGTTGGCGCTACAGCGCTTGGCCATGCTGATGGTGGCGGCGCAGCAGCGTTAGAGACGCGTATTAAGCAGCCTCAAGCAGCCGCCGTAAGGCGCTGCAGGGCTTCACGGTATTTGGCAGCAGTTTTTTCAATCACTTCCTGCGGTACGCGGGGGGCGGGCGGATTTTTATCCCAACGCTTGCCATTGACCTGGGCTTGCTCCAGCCAGTCACGTACGAACTGCTTGTCAAAGCTGGGCGGGTTTTCTCCCTTAGCCAAGGCATCGGCATAGCCTTCTACCGGCCAGTAACGCGAGCTGTCGGGGGTGAGCACCTCATCCATCAGCACCAGCTGGCCGTCTTCGGTCAGGCCAAATTCAAACTTGGTGTCCGCAATAATCATGCCCTTTTTCAGGGCGATGGCTGCCGCCTCTTCATACAGGCGCAGCGCGGCATCACGAATTTTGGCGGCCAGCGGCTCGCCCACCATTTCTACGGTGCGCTCGTAGGGGATATTCTCGTCATGGTCGCCCACCTGCGCCTTGGCGGCGGGGGTGTAGATGGGCTGGGGCAGCTTGGCGGCATTGCTCAAGCCTGGGGGCAGGGGTACGCCGCAAACGGATTGGCTGGCCTGGTATTCCTGCCAACCGCTGCCTGCCAAATAGCCGCGCACCACAGCCTCAATCATGATGGGCTGCAAGCGCTTGACCAGCATGGAGCGCCCGCGCACCTGGGCGACTTCTTCAGGCTGCACGACGGATTCGGGGGCTTCGCCCGTCAAGTGGTTAGGGCAGATATGGCCTAGTTTGTCAAACCAGAACAAGGCCATTTGGGTAAGCAGCTCGCCCTTGCCGGGGATGGGTTCGCCCATGATGACATCAAAGGCCGAGAGGCGGTCACTGGCCACCATCAGGATGCGGTCATCGCCTACGGCATAGTTGTCGCGCACTTTGCCACGTGCCAGCAGGGGCAGAGAGGCAATGTGCGAGGTGTGCAGGGCGGAAATGCGGGGCTGTGACATAGGCGTTATTGCGAAAAATTTGCAGGGATAGAAAGCCAAGCGGTGATTCTAGCCCTTGGCTACCAATCTATACCGCCCAGCTGCAAGCCTGTTGGCAGGCTCAAGCCGTGGCATGGCCACGCTGGAGCAAGTGGGTTTGCAAAAAGCTTTCCATATCAGGGCGGGGCAAGGGGCGGCTGAACAAATAGCCTTGGAAGTATTTACAGCCATGCGCCATCAAGGCTTGCTGCTGCTCTGTGGTTTCCACCCCTTCGGCAATCACCTCCATGCCCAGCGCATAGCCCATGGCCACAATGGTTTGGGCGATGGCGGCATCAGCGCTGCTGGTGGCAATGTCTTGCACAAAGGCTTGGTCGATTTTGAGCTGGTCCACCGGCAGGCGCTTGAGGTATTGCAGCGAGGAGTAGCCGGTGCCAAAGTCGTCCATCGACAGCAGCACGCCCAAGTCACGCAATTCCTGCATTTTTTGAATGGTGGACTCCACATCTTCCAGCACCAGGCTTTCTGTCAGCTCCAGCTTCAGGCAGCGGGGGTTGATGCCGGTTTTATCCAGCTCAGTGCGCACTTGATTGACAAAATCACCCTGCAAGAACTGGCGCGCACTGACGTTAACCGCAACCGTGAGCTGGTTGCGCTGCGGGTCGGCCGACCAGTCTTGGAGCAGCTGGCAAGCCGTGCGCAGCACCCAATGGCCAATGGGCAAAATCAGCTCAGACCCCTCGGCCATAGGGATAAAAGCCCCGGGTGAGACCATGCCGCGCTCTGGATGGATCCAGCGCAGCAAGGCCTCAAAGCCCACGATACCGCCCTCCGCGTTGGCTTGCGCCTGGTAGTACAGCTGCAACTGCTCACGCGCCAAGGCCTGGCGCAAATCGCCTTCCAGCAGTAATTGCTCTTGCAACTTGGCTTGAATGCTGGGGTCATAAAAATGCACCTTGTTCAGGCCCTGCCCTTTGGCCAGATACATGGCGGCCTCGGCATTTTTTAAAGGCGCGTCCATATCCTCTAAATCAGCGCCAAATAAGCTCACCCCCAAGCTGGCAGTCAGGAAGTGCTTTTTCTCCGCCAACTCCAAAGGGCGGCCCAAAGCGAACATGATTTTCTCGGCCAGGCTGATGATTTGGCTATTGCCCTCAGTCAGATTAGGTACCAGGATGGCAAACGCATTCCCTCCTACACGCGCCACGGTGCTGGTGGCTGGAGCTTTTTGGCTCAGACGGCGTGCAACCTGTTGCAGGGTTTTATCCCCAGCGCCATGGCCAAACAAATCATTAATCGCCTTGAAGTTATCAATATCGAGCACCAGCAACGCCGCTTGCGCGCCTACATGCTGGCTATTAATGTGCACTTGTTTAATGCGGTCGCTCAGCATGCGGCGGTTGGGCAGCTTGGTCAGGGGGTCAAAAAATGCCAGCTCAAAGGCTTTCTCTTCGGCCTCGCGCTGCTTTGCCTGGGCCTGGCTGAAATTCAGCAAGGCCGTGGCCAAGTGCTGAATTTCCTGGCTACCACGGTTGCGCAATGCCTCAATACGGCTGAGGGCCTCTGGGGAGTCCACGTTTTCTGTCAAAGCCCCCAGGCCTTCGGTCAAGTCCACCATGTCTCGGCCCGCGCCTCGGGTAAGCATGTGGGTGGCTAGCAGCACAATCAATAAAACCGCAACGCTAATCAGCAACAAACGCTGATTGGTATAGGAAAAGTCCTGGGCGCGCCCCACGTTGCGCGCTTTGGCAGCGCCGCTCATCTCGACCCCTGTAGTGGCGGCCATTAAAGAAAAATCCACATAAATGCGGGACGCTTGCTCCAGCAGCCCAGGGGCTTTTTCAGGGTGGCTGATGACCGTTTCAGAGGCCTGAATCACAAATTGCTGGTAATTACTGTACTCGTTATATAAACCATGCTCATCATGAGTTTTATCTTTATGCAGCAATTCTGTATAAACCAGGCTATCAATTTCCTCCGACATCTCAGCCAGCATATCTACCAGCGCTGCATGTGATTGATACCGCTGCAAATGGCTAGATTGCTTGGCTTCTTCCAGGGTCTGCAAAAATTTTTCCTGAACCTTGCCAGCCAACCTTGCAAAATCTGCGGAAGCACGCACCTTCTCCAAATCTTCTGTTTGTGAAGTATTGGCTAAATTGAATTTGGCGCTCACCGTATCTATATTCACATAGACGATGCCCAGGGTAATAATCATGGCCATTACCAGAGGCAATAGCAGCATCAGCTTTAAGCTACGAACCAGCTTCATAAATCGCCCATTAAATCCAGCAGGTCCTGCCACTGCTCGGGCTGGATGCTTGCCACATATTCAAACCCCTGGCCATCAGCCCCCTTTGAAGGGCGGAATACCACCACCGTGGCATCCGAGGGGAAGTAGCCCAGCAGCTCGGCCAGCTGGCTGCCATGACCCACGATGGCCCTGTTGGTGCTGGGCAGCTTCAGCGGCTCAGAGAGCAGGGCCTGGGTGCGCTCCAGGACGGGCTGTTTTTCAGCGTGGGTCAAGGTGGCCGTGTAGCGCAAGCCCCTGTCCACCTCAATGGGCTCGCCAAAGATGCGGTAAGCACTTTCCAAAGCGCGGCAATAGGGGCTGCTATAGGTTTCACGCACAGGAATTTGCAGCTGGCGCAGCGCGGTTTTCACCAGCTCTAGCTGCGCTCGCCCTGCGAGGGAGAGAGGGCGCTGACGCTCGCAATCTTCCAGCACCACGGGGTAGGCATCGGCGCGCTGCCCATCTGTTGCGCCATGCAAAACATAAAGCACCATACCGCCACGGCGCAGCTGCTTGATATGCTCCACCCCCAAGGGTTTGGCCACAAAGGGGCGCGGGGTGGCAGGGGCAGCAACCGCATCAGCGGCCACAGCCATGCCGCTAGCCGCCCCCCAGCACAAACCAGTGGCGAAAACCAGAGAAGAAAAGTAGCGCGACCAGTCAGTCAATGAAGCTTCCTTTGGCAAGCGAGCGGCCTAGCGCCACCCCAAAAAGACTTAGGCCCACCCTGGCCCGCAGTGCTGCATGGTTATCAACCCAGCCTCATTGCTGAGTGGCCCCATAGGGGCTGTGCAATGTAGATAGGCATTAACTACTTGTAAAGTCAACTAGTGTAAACAAAGGTAAACCGCCTTTTTCACGCAGCAACACAGAGCCGCCCAGCTCGGGCAGGTCAACAATGGCAGCCCCCTCCATCACCTGAGCCCCCAGTTTTTCCAGCAGCTTCTTGCCCGCCATCATGGTGCCGCCGGTAGCAATCAAATCATCCACCAGCAGCACTTTGTCGCCTGGCTGTACAGCATCGGTGTGCAGCTCTACGGTTGCGCTGCCGTATTCCAGTTCGTAGGTTTCCTCTACGGTGGTGAAGGGCAGCTTGCCTTTTTTACGAATGGGCACAAAGCCCACGCCCAGCTGGTGCGCAATCACCGAACCGATGATGAAGCCGCGCGCATCCAAACCGGCCACCACATCAGGGCGCATACACTTGTCCATATAACGCTGCACAAAGGCCTCAATCAGCACACGAAACACCTTGGGGTCTTGCAGCAAGGGGGTGATGTCACGAAACTGCACCCCCGGCGCAGGCCAGTTGGGCACGGTGCGGATGTGCGAGCGCAGAAAATCTTGAACTTCTAAGGGATACATAAAGGCTTGCTATCTCCATCTCAGGGGTATTCAGTTGCCCAGAATGAGGCCAAGTGTAGCCCCTGCCCTCTGCAGCCCTTGGGTTACTACCGATAAAATTCGCCACATGACCGTATCTCCAGCCCCACTGCACACTGCCCGCGCCACTTTGGCGATTGAAATTGCCGCCCTCCAAGCCTTGGCCCAGCGCCTGGACGAGGGCTTTACCCAGGTCATCAGCGCCATGCTGGCGGTACGCGGGCGCATCGTGGTGATGGGCATGGGCAAAAGCGGCCACATTGGCTGCAAGATTGCCGCCACCCTGGCCTCTACGGGTACACCCGCATTTTTTGTACACCCCGCCGAAGCCAGCCACGGCGATTTAGGCATGGTCACTGCACAAGATTTGGTGCTAGCCCTGTCCAACAGCGGCGAGAGCCACGAAATCACCCACCTGCTGCCCACTTTGAAGCGCCAAGGCGTACCTGTGGTGGCCATGACGGGGCGCTTGCAATCCACCCTGGCGCAGCATGCTGACTGGGTGCTAGACACCAGCGTAGAGCGCGAGGCCTGCCCGCTCAACCTTGCGCCCACGGCCAGCACCACGGTGCAGCTAGCGCTGGGCGATGCACTGGCCACCGCCTTGCTGGAGGCACGGGGTTTTCAGCCCGAGGACTTTGCCCGCTCCCACCCCGGCGGGGCGCTGGGCCGCAAACTACTGACCCATGTGCGCGATGTGATGCGCAGCGGCGAGGAGCTGCCTGTGGTGCAGACGGAAGATGACTTCTTTACCCTGATGCGCGCCATGACGGCCAAGAACCTGGGCGCAGCCGTCATCCTCAACGCCCAGCAGCAGGTAGCTGGCATCTTTACCGACGGCGACCTGCGCCGCTGCCTGGAGGCTGGCAAAGACCTGCGCCAGCACCAAGCTGGCGACTTGATGCACCCCCGCCCGCGCACCATTGCCGCCCACGCCCTGGCCACACAGGCAGCGCAGATGATGGAGCAGCACGGCATTACCAGCGTGCTGGTGGTGGATGAGGCCCAGCACCTGATGGGCATGGTGCATATCCGCGACCTGATGCTGGCCAAGGTGATTTAATCCCTGCTTATGCCATCTTCCATCCCCCCCCTATTCCCTCAGCACTTCCCCCAGCATTTATTGCACCAGGCAGCCCATGTGCGCGTGGTGTTTTTTGATGTGGACGGCGTACTCACCGACGGCGGCCTGTACTTCAGCGAGGCGGGCGAGACACTCAAGCGCTTTAACACCCTGGATGGCCACGGCCTCAAACTCTTGCAACAGGCGGGTATTACGCCCGCCGTAGTGACGGGGCGTGACAGCGCGCCGCTGCGCCTGCGCTTAAAGCAGCTGGGCGTGGAGCAGGCCATTTTTGGCACCGAAGACAAACTGCCCGCCGCGCAAAGCATTCTGGACAAGCTGGGGCTGGACTGGAACCAGGCCGCCATCATGGGCGACGACTGGCCAGACCTGCCCCTGATGCGCCGCTGCACCCTGGCCTGCGCACCGGCCAATGCCCATGCAGAAAACATCGTCCATGCCCATTGGGTCACGCCGCTGGCTGGTGGACAGGGGGCGGTGCGCCAGCTCTGCGACCTGCTCCTGCAGGCCAGCGGCCAGTACCAGCGCCTGCTGGCCCCCTATCTGCAATAAAACCCATTCATCGAAAACAAGCTCCGGTTGGAAACCTCTCCCTTCAGGGGGATAATCGGGTTTGGGAGAGGCGCAACCTCTTCCAAACCTTTTCGCCCGATGACGGGCGCGGATTGAAACATGCGAACCCGATTGCAACGCGGCTTTGACCGCCTCTCGCTCTACTTGCCCGTGCTGCTGATGGGCTTTTTGGCGCTAGGCAGTTGGTGGTTAGTGCGCAGCGCCCCCAAGCCCGAACGCACAGCCCAGACCGCCCTGCCTGCCGACCAGCCCGATTACCGCCTGGAGCAGTTCACCATTCAAACCTTTGGCCCTGATGGCCAATGGCGCAGCGCCCTATCTGGCCAGAGCGCCGAGCATTTCCCCACCCAAGACCGGCTAGAGGTACAAGCCCTGCAAGGGCGCAGCCTGGGGCGCAATGGCCAACTCACCACCCTGAGTGCCGACCGTGGCCAAAGCACTGATAACGGTCACGACATCCAGCTGTGGGGCAATGCCCTGGTGCAGCGCTATGCCAGCCAAGAGGCGGCCCAACGCCAAACACCGCCTGAGATGGTGCTTAGCAGCGAGTACCTGCATGCCTGGCCTGAGCAAGAGCGCCTGCAAAGCGACCAGCCCGTCACCATTACGCAAGGCCGCCAACGCCTGCAGGGCCAGCAGCTGGACTATGACCACCAGCGCCAGCTGCTACAGCTCAAGGGGCAGGTGCGGGGCCTGTGGCAGCCGCCAGGCTGACCTGGTTGCGCCCAGCACTTTTTGCGGCGTAAAGGGCCGCGTCAGCCGCATCAATCAGCTGCTGGGGCTGGCCTTCTTGTTCAAACGTCCACAGCGCTACGCCAACGCTCACCGTGACATACGCTGCCAGCGGCGAGGCCTCATGGGGCAGGCGCAAAGCGGCAACACCGTGGCACAGGGCTTGGGCTTTGAACAAAGCGTCTTCCACACTGATGCTGGGCAACAGGCAGGCAAACTCTTCCCCGCCATAGCGCGCCACTAAGTCATGGGCGCGCCCCATTGCTTGGTGCAGCTGGGCAGCGACGGCCTTCAGGCATTCGTCCCCAGCGGGATGGCCGTAGTGGTCGTTGTAGCGCTTGAAGTGGTCAATATCAATCAGCAGCAGCGCCAGCGGCCTGTGATGGCGCTGGCCATAACGCCATTCTTGGGCCAAGGCTTGGTCAAAACGGCGGCGGTTGGCAATCCCCGTCAGGCCGTCTTGCAGGGCATAGGCCCGCAGCTGGTCGGTTTGGGCCTTGAGCTGCAGATGGGTACGCACCCGCGCCAGCAGCACAGCTTGATTGACGGGCTTGGTAATAAAGTCCACACCGCCAGCGGCCAGGCCTGCCGCCTCTTCCTGCGGGCCGGATTGGCTGGTGACGAACAGCACGGGAATGTCCGCCGTTAGCGGGTCTTCACCCAGACGGCGGCAAACCTGTAGGCCATCCATGCCGGGCATGAGAATATCCAGCAAAATCAAATCTGGCAAAGACTGGCTATCGCGGCATAAAGCCAAAGCCTCAGCACCACTGTGGGCGCGCAGCACTTGGTACTGGCTACCCAGCATTTGGGCCAGCAGCTCGGTGCTGCTGGGCTGGTCATCCACCACCAATAAGCGTGGAGCATTTGCCGGTGGTGCAAGTGGCAGTGCATCACCCTGCTGGGCATCTACAGCGGCTTGGGTATCTAGCAGGCTTTGCAGCTGGCCCAGGGTTTGGGGCAGGCATTGCTGCAGGGTGCGCAGCAGTTGTTGTAGTTCAGCTCCATTGGCTTGGCGCTTAACGGCTTTTTCCGCCAAAGCGGCTGCCTGCTCCACCACACTGGCCCCCAGGGTAGCGGCCTGGCCATGCAAGGTGTGCAGCAAAAGGCGCAGTAGTGGCAAATCGTCAGCATCCAGGGCCTGCTGCAAGTTAGCCAAGGTGTACTGATTCTCACGCACAAATACTTGGGCCAGCTTCAAGTAAAGGGCTTGGTTACCGTCCAAACGCTCTAGCGCGTTGGCCATATCAAAGCCGTGCAGCGTCGGTTGAAACAAGTCCACGCCCAAAGCGGTGGCGGTAGAAGTGGCGGCAGTACTGGCTATAGCGTCTGGCTCTGGCGCTATTTGCGCTATCGCTTGCATATGCGCTGCACGGCTGCGTGCCCCGGGAATATGCTGCAGCATGGCGTTCCACAGCAAATGTTCATCAATCGGCTTGGGCACCAAGGCGTTCATGCCTGCGTCCAGGCAGGCTTGCAAGTCTTGCTGGCTGGTATTGGCCGTCATGGCCAGAATTGGCAACTGGGCAAAGCGTGTATTTTTGCGCAGCTGGCGGGTGGCGCTGCAACCATCCAGCACGGGCATCATCATGTCCATCAGCACTACGTCGTAATGGCCATCAGCGGCCTGCTCCAGCAGGGCAATGGCCTGTTGGCCATCTTCAGCCTGGTCGCACTGCATGCCGGCATCAGTCAAAAGCTCGCTGCCAACCAGGCGGTTGAGCTCGTTATCGTCCACCAACAACACGCGCAGGCCTTGCAGGGCTTGGGGAGAGTGCAGGTGGCCCCCGTCCATCTGTGGTGTCAGCACCGGCTGCGCCCCAGCGGGGGCTTGCTCCACCCGCACCCGTAGCCAGAAGCGGCTGCCCTGGCCCAATGCGCTCTGCACCCCCACGCTGCCACCCAGCAGCTCGGCCAGGCTGCGCGATATGGCCAGGCCCAGCCCTGTGCCGCCGTAGCGTCGGCTGATGGTGGTATCGGCCTGCTGAAAAGGCTGAAACAAGGTGGCCGCTTGCTCAGGGCTAAGGCCTATGCCCTGGTCGCTGACCTCTGCATAAAGCCAATGCTGCTGGCCTTCTTGCTCTAGCCGCAGGCGCATAGCAATCATGCCCGCTGTACTGAACTTGATGGCATTGCTGACAAAGTTGAACAAAATCTGCCGTATGCGCAGCGGGTCACCCACCAGCAGGGGCAGCTCGTCCTCGACCTCACTGAGCAGCACCAGGCTTTTTTCTGCGGCCTTGCCAGCTAGCAGGGTACGCACGTCATCCAGCAGCTGCTGCGGGGCGAAAACGATGCGCTCTGGCTGCAAGAAGCCGCCCTCCAACTTAGAGAAGTCCAGAATGTTGTTCACCACACCCAGCAAATGCTCGCCAGCGCGCTGGATTTTTTCCATGCGCAAGCGCTGCTCTGGTGGCTGGGTGCGGCGCAGCGCCGCCTGTGCCAGCCCGATTACCGCATTCAGCGGGGTACGAATCTCATGGCTCATGGTGGCCAAAAAGCTGGATTTGGCCAGGGCCAGCTGCTCGGCCTGGGTTTTGGCCTCTTACAGGTAGTCTGAGTGCTGCAAGGCGCTGCGAAACAGCTCCAGCGCCTGCGCCATTTGGCCGATTTCATCGCGGCGCTGGGTGTGTGCGATGGGGTGTTGGTAGTCGCGCTGCGCCAGCCGCCGCATGGATTCGGTCAGGCGGCGCACCGGCTGGGCAATATGCGCTAAAGACAGCCACACCGCCAGCGCAATCACTGCCAGCAGTGCCCCTCCAAAGGCCCAAGCGGTGTGGCGCAATGTGCGCTCAGTGGCGGCGCTAAGCTCCTGCGATGCCCGCTGAAAGCGCTGCTGGGCATCACTGCGCACCTGCTCCATATTGGCCAGCAAGGCATGCAGCAGTGGCTCAAACTCCTCATGGATGATGAGTAGCGCACGGTCACCACGCCAGCGCGCTGCGGCCTCAATAATGCTGTCAGCCAGATAAAACAGCTGGTCTTCTTGCTGATTGATATGAGCCAGCTGATCAGCCGCTACCGGCAACAACGGCCCCGCCATATCAAACTGGTCATGAAACTTTTGCTGCAAAGTGCGTAGTTGCACTTTGACATCCAGCATGGCGGCTCGCTCCTCCTCAGTCAGCACGGCATAGACCAGACTGGAAGCACTGCTCAAATGGTTGCTGGCAGCAGTCACCAGCACGGCGGCCTGGGCATCGCGCTCCAACAAGCTGCGGTAGGCCTGCTCTACCTGCCGCAGCTGGGACAAGGAGGCCACCGTAATCACTACCCCCAAAGCACCCAGCAGCCCCACAAGGGCCACAATTTTGGAGGTCAAGGAGGGCAGGCGGTCAAGCAGGCGTGTCAGCATCTTCAGCGCTCCTGGGCTAGCGCAGCAGGCGTTGGTCGGTGGTCCAGAATGGCGGCGCGCAGCTGCTGGGCCGCATCCGCATCACTCAGCTGCCCCATAAAGTGGGCTTGCACCACTTGGTAGATAGCGTTTTTCACCGCTGGCGGGTTGGCATTGCCCATGGCAATTGACCCCATCATGGTGCGCTGCAAGTTAGCGCGGCGCAGGTCGCTAACGGCCTGCTGGCCACAGCGGTTAAAGCGCTGGCGGTCCACGTCCACACGCGCTGGCACAGCACCTGTGGCAATGTTCAGCTCGGTCTGCATCTCCAAGTCAAGCAGCACGCTGGCAAAGACGCGGCGCATGTGGCGGTGCTGCGCATCTTTAAAGAACATGTACTGGTCGGCATTGAACAGGAACATGCCCTGGGTATCAGGAAAGCGAAAGCATTCGTAGTCGCGCCCGGGTTGGAGCTGGTGCGTGGCAAATTCACCATTCACCCAAGTGCCTTGCACTTGCAGCAGGGCCTGGCCTTGGCGCACCTGGTCAGTGCCCGCATCCCAGCTGGGGGTGCGCTCCAGGGCGCTGGCATAGCTGCGCAGCTGGCGCATACGGGCAAAGATGGTGCGTAGCAAGCCCTCATCCTCAAGGGCCGAGGCTTGCAGCTGCAAAAAAGCACGGCGGTAGAACTCTGCACCACCAGCACCTGCGGCCACGGCCTCAAACAGCAGGGTTTGCTCCCAGGCATCGGGGCCTATGGCCAGCGGCACCATGCCAGCGCTGCGGGCCTGCTCCAAGAGTTGCAGCAGGTCAGGCCAGCTGTCCGGCGCACCACGGCCCAATTGGCGCAGCAAGGCGGCATTGACCCACAGCCAGTTGGTAGAGTGCGCATTGATAGGCGCGGCCACCCAATGGCCTTGGTATTTAGACAGGTGCTGTATGCCCAGGGGAACGACGGCATCCCATTCCTGCTCGCGGGCGATATCGTCCAGATAGGCCAGCTGGCCCTGGCTGGCCCAGTAGTGAATGTCGTAACCAATAATTTGCGAGGCTGTTGGCGCTTGGCCACTGCTCACCCACTGCTCCAGCAAGCTGCCATAGCGGCTGGTGCCGCTGCCCGGGGCAACGCGCTGCTGCCAGTGCAGGCCCTGCGCCTCGGCATGGCGGCGTATCACGTCCAGGCTGGCTTTTTCACCCGGGGAAACCCACCAGCTGGCAACATCCACAACGCCTATCCCGTCGCCAGGGTCAGGGTGGCTAACGGCCTCTTGCGCTGCGCCCGCCTGCGCACAAAAGGCCAACACCACACCGATAGCCACAGGCCGCAAGCAGCGCCCCAGCGCGCTGATAAAGCGCACTGGGCGTACAGAGCGTAAGGTGTGGATAACTTGCATAACGAAAGTATAAACAAGGCTTTGTCACGCAATATTTGCGTTCGCTTTTATTCACAAACGCTTACATACGGCCACAAAAAAAGAGCCTCTAGGGCTCTTTTTCAAAGCATGTTGCAGCGGTTAAACCACTGTTTGCTTAGTCTTAGTAGCTGTTGCGGCGGTTAAAGCCACCGCCGCCATTGCCACCACCAAAGCCGCCGCCACCGAAACCACCGCTGCGGGGTGGGCGTGGCTCCATGGGGCGGGCGATATTCACCACCAAGTCACGGCCACCAAAGTTTTGGCCGTGGGTGCCGGCAATGGCGGCTTGGGCTTCAGCGTCGCTGCCCATTTCCACAAAACCAAAACCTTTAGAGCGGCCAGAGTCGCGCTCCATCATGACCTTGGCGCTTTGCACGCTACCAAAGGCGGAGAAAGTCTGCTCCAGATCGCTATCGCGGAAAGAGTAGGGCAGATTGCCTACATATAGTTTGTTGCCCATTGAAAGGACTCCTGAAAAAAGAAAGAAACGCGATGGAGCCCTGCCCAGAATCACACAGACCACACGGTAGACACGCAAACGCACTCGCTCCTGTGCCCATGCACTTGGGAGCGCGGCCATTATCAGCTAGCCCCCAGCTATTTTTCTCCACTGGCAAAAGGATTTTTGCAAATTCAGCTTTCTTACAACAGCCTCAGCGTTTCCCCGAATTGGTTTGTAGAGACAATCCCCAGCCATGGACGCTTTTTTACTCTCTACCGCCCTGGTCGCTCTGGCTGAAATGGGCGACAAAACCCAGCTTTTGGCGCTGGTGCTGGCCGCCCGCTTTCGCCGCCCCTGGCCGATTGTGGCGGGCATTTTGGTGGCTACCCTGGCCAATCACGCCTTAGCGGGGGCGGTAGGCACCTGGGTACAGCAGTGGCTGACGCAATGGCTGGGGGCGCATGGCCTGCATTGGGTGCTGGGCTTGTCTTTTATCGCCATGGCGCTGTGGATGCTCATCCCCGATCAGCTTGATGATGAGGAGGTACAAGGCAGCGCCCGCTGGGGCGTGTTCATGACCACCACCATCGCCTTCTTCCTGGCGGAGATGGGTGATAAAACCCAGATTGCCACCGTCATGCTGGCAGCGCAATACCAGGCGTTTTTCTGGGTGGTGGCGGGAACCACCCTGGGCATGTTGCTGGCCAATGCGCCGGTGGTGTGGCTGGGCGATAAGCTGGTGCGCAAAATTCCTATTCATTGGGTACACCGCATATCAGCAGGGATTTTCCTGGCGCTGGGGCTGGCGGCACTGGCTATTCCCGTGCTTGGGGCATAATCCACCACGTTCGACGCGCCGATTTGCACCAGCTTGCGGGCGCTTTATAAATCCAGCTAAAGACCCGACCGACGAACAAAGCACTAATTTTTTGCTCGACCCGGCCTCGTTTTTAGCGATGCCGGGTTTTTTCATGTCCTTCATCGCCACACCCCAATCCATG
>CAZMMM010000010.1:16003-16867 GCA_964567385.1 uncultured Comamonas sp. | reverse complement strand
GTGAGCAAACCCGCCCTGAAAGTCAAGCTGGGCGATGCCCTGAGTGTGGATATGCGCCCCACAGCGCAAAGCCAGTCCTTCAAACCCGAGGCTTTGCCGCTGGATGTTGTGTATGAGGACGCACACCTGCTGGTGCTGAATAAACCGGCTGGCATGGTCGTCCATCCTGCTCCCGGCAATTGGAGTGGCACGGTACTCAATGCCCTGCTGGCCTACCACGAGGGCGCCGTGCTGCTGCCGCGCGCGGGCATTGTGCATCGCCTGGATAAAGACACCAGTGGCCTGATGATGGTCGCCAAAGAGCGGCGCACCATGGATGCGCTGGTGCAGCTTTTAGCGCAGCAGCAAGTGCTGCGCCGCTACCTGGCGATAGGCCAAGGGGCCTGGCAAGGCGCGCAGACCCAGCGCGTAGAGCAGCCCATTGGCCGCGATGTGCGCAACCGCCTGCGCATGGCCGTGGTGGCGCTAGAGGCGGCAGGCAAAAACGCCCGCACCGATATTGAATGCTGGGTCAGTACGCAGCACCATTGCCTGGTGCAAGCGCAATTGCACACGGGGCGCACCCACCAGATACGGGTACACATGCGGCATTTGGGCCACCCCTTGGTGGGCGACAGCACCTATGGCGGCCAAGCCGCTGCAGGGCTAGAGCGCCAAGCCCTGCACGCCTGGACGCTGGGGCTGACCCACCCCATCAGCGGCCAGACCTTGTTGACTGCGTTCTGGCGGGCAATCTTGCGGCCGAGATCGGCGTCGAAGTTCTCCGGGCTGGCGCATGCGCTCTCGCCGGTCACGGTGAAGCCGTTGCGCAGCACGAGGACGCAGAAGGTCAGAAGCCGAAGAGGGCCACGAATTGCGGCGTCT
>CAZMMM010000010.1:9962-15993 GCA_964567385.1 uncultured Comamonas sp. | reverse complement strand
GCAGGCCGCTGCTCAAGCCTTGGGGCTAGGTACTGGCCTGGAGCAGGCACAGACAGGTGCGAGCACATAGCCAGAGCAGGCTTGAACGGCCTTCAGGGCCATGCACTACAATCGCCCCCCTTCTTTCGCTTTCCTGCTTTCCCCTTGCTTTTATGGACAACCACCTCATCAAACAGGTGCTAGAGACGGCTTTGCTGTGCGCCAACGGCCCGGTGCCTGTGGCCCAGCTGCGCCAGTTGTTTGAAGGGGCGTTTGGCAGCAGCAGCCTGCAAACGCTGTTGCTGGAGTTGCAGCAAGAATGGCAAGCGCAAGAGCGCGGGGTAGAGCTGGTAGAGGTAGCCTCGGGCTGGCGCTTTCAAAGCAAGCCGCAAATGCGCGATTTTCTCGATCGCCTCACCCCCGAAAAACCTGCCCGCTACAGCCGCGCTGTGCTGGAAACGCTGGCCATCATCGCTTATCGTCAGCCCGTCACGCGCGGCGATATTGAAGAAATTCGCGGCGTGACTGTCAGCAGCCACATCGTCAAACAACTGGAAGACCGGGGCTGGGTGGAGGAAATCGGCTACCGTGACACCGTGGGCCGCCCCGCCTTGTTGGCCACAACGCGCCAGCTCTTGGATGATTTGGGTTTACAGTCCTTGGCAGATTTGCCGCCGCTGCATACCACCGAGGCACAAAAAGCCCTGCTTGACAGCCTGCAGCAACACCCCGAGGCTGAGGCTATCGCTGCTGATGGAGCAGCTTTAGCGAATGCTTTTACGCCAGATTTTTTTGCCGAGCATGGTATGGTTTTGCGCACCCAAGCCCAGCCTGTAGAGGCTTTGGCTGAAGAGGCAGAAAACGAAGCAGTGCCAGAAAACAGCTAAGCGCCCGCCCCATCTTTTTCATTGAATTTATTGACCCCCTTTGCCTTGGAGGGCAGACATGCCGCCTAAACCCACTCGCAACCGCCCCCGTACCGGCGCAGGCAGCCCGCCTCAGCGCCCCGAGGGCCGTAGTAACCGCTCCCCCCGCCCACGCCCTTTGCGCACGGAGCTGCAGCCAGCAGGCCGCTTTGCGCAGGAAGCACGCGCCCAAGACACAGAGCAAGACACGGCGTTTGCCGACATCGTCTCTGGCGCCATGGATGCTGCCTGGGAGGCCACCTCCAGCCCCGCCGAACAAACCGGCCAGGAAGAACAGCACAAGCGCGTGCTGCAACCCGAGGCGCAATCGCCCAAGCTGCACAAGCTGCTGGCGCAAGCCGGCCTGGGCTCGCGCCTGGAAATGGAGCGCTGGGTGACGCAAGGGCGCTTGACCGTGAACGACACCCCCGCCCACGTGGGGCAGCGGGTGCAGCAAGGCGACATCATCCGCCTGGATGGCAAGCCCCTGCGCCTGCGCATTGAGCCGCCCGCCTTGCGTGTGCTGGCCTACCACAAGCCAGCAGGCGAAGTCGTTACCACCGACGACCCGCAAAACCGCCCCACGGTATTCCGCCGCCTGCCTTATTTAAGCCACGGCAAATGGCAGGCCGTAGGGCGCTTGGATTTGAACACCGAAGGGTTGCTGCTGTTCACCAACTCGGGCGAGCTGGCTAACCGATTGATGCACCCGCGCTTTGGCCTTGTGCGTGAATACGCAGTGCGCGTACTGGGCGCGTTGGAGCAGCACGAGCGCCAAATGCTGCTTGATGGCGTAGAGCTGGAAGACGGCCCCGCCGCCTTTGGCAGCATCGAATCTGGGGGCGGGGAGGGCGCGAACGTCTGGTATCGCGTCACCATTTCAGAAGGGCGCAACCGCGAAGTGCGCCGCCTGTTCGAGGCCGTGGGACGCGCCGTTAGCCGTCTGATTCGCATTCGCTACGGCGCGATGGCGTTGCCCCGAGGGCTGCGCCGTGGCGCTTGGCTAGAGCTGGATAAAAAAGACCTGCAAGCCCTGGTCAACGCCAGCGGAGCCGATGCCGGCTTGCTGCGCAAACCCGAAGCCCCACAGCCCAATGTGCGCCGCCAGTCTGACCGTGCAGGCTCACGTGCCAAAACCCGCGTGAACGAGGCCGAAGAAGCACGCCAGCTACGCGCCCGCCGCACAGGCCGCCCGCGCCCCGCCCCCAAAGCGCCAGAGGAGGGAGCGCCCATGCCCATCATTGGCCACGACAGCCTGGACAGAGCACGCCTGGCGCAAAAGCGCAAGCCCGGCCAGGGACGCGGTGGCCCAAGGCGTTAGGGTCAGAAGCCCTTAGGGGAAAAACTCCGGTAAGCCAAGCGCAGCCACCCGCCCCGCTTAGAATGGCGGGTTTTGCCCCTTGGCAAAAAATAAATTTTTTCTTTCGATTGTTTTATCAAGCCCACACAAGGAAATACTTTCATGGCTATTGAACGCACCCTGTCCATCATCAAGCCCGACGCTGTTGCCAAAAACGTTATCGGCCAAATCTACGCCCGCTTTGAAGGCGCTGGCCTGAAAATCGCTGCCGCCAAGCTGGTACACCTGTCGCGCCAAGAAGCTGAGCAGTTCTACGCTGTACACAAAGAGCGTCCCTTCTTCAAGGACCTGGTGGATTTCATGGTTTCCGGCCCCGTGATGATTCAAGTGCTGGAAGGCGAGGGCGCAATCCTGAAAAACCGCGAGCTGATGGGTGCAACCGACCCCAAAAAGGCTGAGGCTGGCACCATCCGCGCCGACTTTGCTGACAGCATTGACGCTAACGCCGTACACGGCTCTGATGCGCCTGAAACCGCTGCTGTGGAAGTGGCCTTCTTCTTCCCCGGCATGAACGTGTACGCCCGTTAATTGCCTTTTGCCCTACCCGCGCAAGCGCCGCTCAGGTGCTTGCCTGGGGCGCTGGCGGGCTTGCTGCTCTTGGCGGCCTAGCCCGCCCGTCGCTTGAATGACCCCTGTAGTGACCACTACCAATCTCTTGAATTTTGACCTGCCAGGCTTGAAGGCGTATTGCCAAAGCCTGGGGGAAAAACCTTTTCGCGCCACCCAGCTCTACCGCTGGATACACCAGCGCGGGGCGCAGAACTTTGACCAAATGACCGATTTGGCCAAGTCGCTGCGTGACAAACTCAGCCACAGCGCTTGTATTGAAGGGCTGCCCATCGTCAGCGAGCAGGCTTCACGCGACGGCACCATCAAATGGCTGTTCGATGTGGGTGATGGCAATGCGGTAGAGGCCGTATTCATCCCCGAGGACGACCGGGGCACGCTGTGCGTCTCTTCCCAGGCGGGTTGCGCTGTGGGCTGCCGCTTTTGCTCCACCGGCCACCAAGGCTTTAGCCGCAACCTGACGACGGGCGAAATCATTGCCCAACTGTGGTTTGCCGAGCACCACCTGCGCCAACGCCTCAATACCAGCGAGCGTGTGATTAGCAACGTCGTCATGATGGGCATGGGCGAGCCATTACAGAACTACAACGCCCTGATTCCTGCCCTGCAAACCATGCTGGACGACCACGGCTACGGCCTGTCGCGCCGCCGCGTAACCGTCTCTACTTCGGGTGTCGTGCCCATGATGGAGCGCCTGGGGCAAGACTGCCCGGTGGCGCTGGCCGTCTCCCTGCACGCCCCTAATGACGTGCTGCGCGACCACCTTGTCCCGCTCAACAAAAAATACCCGCTGGCCGAGCTGTTAGCCGCCTGCCAGCAATACCTGGCCTTTGCGCCACGCGACTTCATCACCTTTGAATACTGCATGCTTGATGGCGTGAACGACCAGCCCGAACATGCCCAGCAATTGATTGCCTTGGTGCGCCAGTACGGTGCTGGCAAAGCCTGGTGCAAGTTCAACCTGATACCGTTTAACCCCTTCCCGCAATCGGGCTTGCTGCGCTCTGGCGCGGCGGCGGTGCAGCGCTTTGCCCAACTCTTGAGCGATGCAGGCATCGTTACCACCGTGCGTAAAACCCGTGGCGATGATATTGATGCCGCCTGTGGCCAACTGGCCGGTGACGTGAAAGACCGCACCCGCGCCGCCCAGCGCATGGCGCAGCAGCGTAGCGCCGCAGGCTTGACGGTGCAGCGCAGCAAGTTGCAGGCGAACCCTGGCCCCAGAGGCTAAGAGGCGCTAGCGGCTTGAATGGCTCATACAAACACTGAAAGGATGGCCCATGTTTGCCCTTACCCCACCACCACGTAAAACAGCAGCAGGTCAGTGGGCGTTATCGGCCTTGTGCACAGTGGTGCTGCTTGCAGGTTTAACAGGCTGTGCCACGACAGCGCAAAACTATGAGGCGGAATCAGGGCGGCAGCCCGGCACCATCCAAGACGATGAGCGCCAGCGTCTGGCCCATACCCGTCTGCAGCTGGGCGCTATGCACTTGAGCGAGGGCCGCCACGAAATCGCGCTGGGCGAAGTCAGCCAGGCGCTACAGGCCTACCCCAACTACCCTGATGCCTACAACCTGCGCGGCTGGATTTATCTGAGCCAGCAAGAGTACATCAAGGCCGACGCCAGTTTTGACCGCGCTCTAAGCCTGCGCCCCACTGATCCTGATACACGCTACAACTTGGGCTGGTCCCAATGTTTGCAAAAAAAATTCGATACTGCGCAAATGCACTTCGATGTGGCTTTGCAAGACCCGCGCTTGCATGTACAAACCCACGCACGCACCTTGCTGGCCAAGGCGGTGTGCCTGCGTGATGCTGGCCAAGGCGGCGCAGAAGTCCTGGCTTTGCTGACCCAAGCCTACGAGCTAGATGCTGGCAACCCCGCCATAGGCTTCAACTATGCCCAAGCCCTGTTTGAAAACGGCGACTTGCATAGAGCGCGCTTTTACGCACGGCGCTTGAATCAAGGGCCTATGGTCAGTGCTGCCTCTTTATGGCTGGGGGTGCGTATTGAGCGCCGCTTGGGCGATAGCGCGGCAATGCGAGAGCTTGCAGACGATTTAGAGCGGCGCTTCCCAGCATCCAAAGAATGGCAAAAATTTGAACGAGGGGCATTTGATGAGTAACGCACAGCCAGCGCAAGCAGCCGAACAGGGGATGGTGCAAGCAGGCCCGGATGGTGGTGATACAGCCCCTGCCGCTGGCGGCCCTGCTGGCAGCTTGTTGCGCCAAGCACGCGAGCGCCAGGGCATGACGCTGGAAGGCTTGGCACAGGCCACCAAGGTATCTACCGACAAACTCCAGGCCCTGGAGGCGCAAGACTGGAAGGCCATGCCTGATATTGCATTCAACCGCTCTTTGGTGCTGGCAATTTGCCGGCATTTGCAGGTGGATGCGGCCCCCATCATGGCCCAGATGCCTCAAGCTGCAATAGCCAGCCTGCAGCCCAAGGGCAGCCTGAACGAGCCTGTGCGCCACCGTGGCGTACCCTCGGTCTTGGCAGGCAATGGCTCCAAGCTGGGGCGCAAGCTGCTGACAGGGTTATTGGCCCTGCTGGTAGTGGCTGCGGCGCTGTACGCAGGCGCGTGGCTGCTGAAAACCTATGAAGACTACGCCCAGCAAGACGGTGATGACAGCGCAGAAACCACCACTTTGCCCACACTAATGTTTGCCCCGCAAGATGAGTCTGCCGAGCTGTCTGGACAAAACCCGGTAGAGCCTGAGCCCTTGACCGAGGCCTTGCCCCAAGATGGAGCATCCCCTGCCGCCAGCCCCTCCGCAGCGAATACCGTAGCCACCCCGGCCACGCCGGTGGAGGCAGCTGCGCCCGCAGCGACTACGCCTGCCGTGGCGGTAGTGGCAGGCCAAGAGCTGCCCCAGCTGGCACCCTCGGCCCCCATTATCGGTAGTGAAGCGAATGCGCAATCAACCACGGTAGCAGCCGGCGGTGAGACCACTTTGCGCCTGCAAGCCCAAGGCCAGACTTGGGTGCAAGTGCGCGGTGCCAAGCAGCAGGTATTGCTGGAAAAAATCATGCAGCCCAATGAGGTGTATGAAACCAAGGCTGTGCGCCCCCTGGCCGTGGTGATTGGCCAGGCGCATATGGCGCAGGTGCAGGTGGGTGGCCAGGACTTTGATTTGGCCGCCGTCACCCGTGGCAATGTGGCGCGCTTTGAGCTTAAGTAAAACAGTGTAAATGCCGGAAATTCCCATGTCTTTT
>CAZMMM010000010.1:4740-9922 GCA_964567385.1 uncultured Comamonas sp. | reverse complement strand
CCGCCCCCCTATCCGCCCCCATCCAGCGCATAACGCGCCAGGCAGCCGTGGCCTGGGGCGGCAAGGTACTCACCATTGGTGGCGGTGCGCCGGTGCGTGTGCAGTCCATGACCAATACCGACACGGTGGATGCCATTGGCACGGCCATCCAGGTCAAAGAGCTGGCGCTGGCTGGCTCTGAGCTGGTGCGCATCACTGTCAACACCCCCGAGGCAGCAGAGGCTGTGCCCGCCATTCGCGAGCAGCTTGACCGCATGGGCATTGACGTGCCCCTGGTGGGTGACTTTCACTACAACGGCCACCGCCTGCTCACCGACTACCCCGGCTGCGCCCAGGCGCTGTCCAAATACCGTATCAACCCCGGCAACGTGGGCAAGGGCGATAAAAAAGACAAGCAATTCGCCCAGATGATTGAGATGGCCGCCCGCTACGACAAGGCCGTGCGCATTGGCGTGAACTGGGGCAGCCTAGACCAAGAACTGCTAGCGCAATTGATGGACGCCAACGCCCAGCGCACCCCGCCCTGGGACGCGCGCCAGGTGATGTACGAGGCGCTCATCACCTCCGCCATCACCTCCGCCCAGCGCGCCGAGGAGCTGGGCCTGAAGGGCGAGAACATTTTGCTGTCGTGCAAAGTCAGCGGCGTGCAAGACCTGATTGCGGTGTACCGCGAACTGGCGCGCCGCTGCGACTACGCCCTGCACCTGGGCCTGACCGAAGCGGGCATGGGCACCAAGGGCACGGTGGCCTCTACGGCAGCGCTGGCCATCTTGCTGCAAGAAGGCATTGGCGAGACCATCCGCGTCTCGCTCACACCCCAGCCCGGCGAGGCGCGCACGCAAGAAGTGGTCGTAGCGGCGGAAATTTTGCAATCCCTGGGCCTGCGCGCGTTTGTGCCCAGCGTCACCGCCTGCCCGGGCTGTGGCCGCACCACCAGCACCACTTTTCAAGAGCTGGCCAAGCGCATTGACGACTACCTGCGCGCCCAAATGCCCACCTGGCGCACGCGCTATCCCGGCGTAGAGAGCATGAAGGTGGCGGTGATGGGCTGCATCGTCAACGGCCCGGGCGAGAGCAAACATGCCGACATCGGCATCAGCCTGCCGGGCACTGGCGAAGCGCCCGTGGCGCCGGTGTACATCGACGGTGAAAAAACCCACACCTTGCGCGGCGAGAACATCGTGCAGGACTTCCAGGTGCTGGTGGAACATTACGTGCAGCAGCGCTACGGTTCGCTATCGAAAACATAGCTGCTAGCGCTTATCTGGTGCGCCTTAGAGGCCAATTTGGCTTGAAATTTTAGCCCTGGGCAGCTGCGCTACGGCCACTCAGGGCTGTACGCCGCGTTGTAGTGGCCTCTGGTACGAATTTTTAAGGGTCAAATAGGCCTCTAAGCCTTGCCAGTCAAGCGCAAGCAGCTATTTATTTAAGAGCAAAAATTCATTTATGGCTAAGAACGAGAAACTCCACGCTGTCAAAGGCATGAACGACATCCTGCCCGGCGAGTCCGCCCGCTGGCAGTGGCTGGAAGCGCAGGTGCGCGAGGTGATGGACAGCTTCGCCTACCGCAATGTGCGCACGCCCATCGTTGAGCACACCCAGCTGTTTGTGCGCGGCATCGGCGAGGTGACCGACATTGTGGAAAAAGAGATGTACTCGTTCGAGGACCGCTTGAACGGCGAGCAGCTCACGCTGCGCCCCGAGGGCACAGCCAGCCTGGTGCGCGCCACCGTCGAGCACAACCTGCTGTACGACGGCGGCAAGCGCATGTGGTACATGGGGCCGATGTTCCGCCACGAGCGCCCCCAGCGTGGGCGTTACCGCCAGTTCCACCAGATTGGCGCCGAGGCGCTGGGCTTTGCCGGGCCAGACGTAGACGCCGAGCTGATTTTGCTGGCCGTGGCGCTGTTCCAGCGCCTGGGTTTGACGCAGTGGCGCCTGGAAATCAACAGCCTGGGTCAGCCCGCCGAGCGCCAGGCGCACCGCGCCGCGCTGATTGCCTACCTGGAGCAGCACCAAGATGTGCTCGATGAAGAAGCCCGTCGGCGCATGTACACCAATCCCTTGCGCGTGCTGGACACCAAAAACCCCGCCATGCAAGAGTTGGCCAACCAGGCGCCCAAGCTGCTGGACTACCTGGGCGAGGAGTCTTTGGCGCATTTCAACGGGCTCAAGGCCATCTTGGATACCAATGGCGTGCCCTGGACGGTCAACCCCCGTTTGGTGCGCGGTCTGGACTACTACAACCTGAGCGTGTTCGAGTTCGTCACCGATCTGCTGGGCTCGCAAGGCACCATCTGCGCCGGTGGGCGCTATGACGATTTGATTGCACAAATTGGTGGCAAAAGTGCGCCCGCCGTGGGCTGGGCGCTGGGCGTGGAGCGGGTGCTGGAGCTGGTGAAAGAGCTGGGCACGGCCATTCCTGAAGCGCAGACCGATGCCTATGCCATCGTGCCCGATGCAGCCGCCATGCCCCAGGTGCTCAAAACCCTGGGCCAGCTGCGCGCTGCCGGTGTGCGGGTGCAAATGCACGCTGCGGGCCCGGAGGGCATGGGCAGCATGAAGTCGCAGTTCAAAAAGGCCGACGCCAGCGGCGCGCACTTTGCCTTGATTTTTGGCGCCGACGAGCTGGCGCGAGGGGAAGTCACCGTCAAAGCGCTGCGCGATGGCCAAGGCGCCCAGCAGTCTCGCCCCCTGGCCGAAGCGGCCCAATGGGCGGCCCACCTACAATCGCACGCTTGATTTTTGAACACAGGCCATGGCAAACCATCTCGACCTCGAAGAACAAGAGCAGCTTGACCAGCTCAAGCATTTCTGGAATACCTGGGGCACGCTCATCAGCGCCATTGCGCTGGTCGTCTTTGGCAGCCTGGCCGCCTGGAATGGCTACCAGTACTGGCAAAAGCGCCAGGCCGTGCAGGCGGCGGCGTTGTTCGATGCGGTAGATGCCGCCGTGGCCGCCAAAGACAGCGCCCGCATCCAACAAGCCCTGGGTGATTTGCAGTCCGGCTATGGCCGCACGGCGCAAGCCGGGTTGGCCAGTTTGCAGGCCGCACGTGCCCTGGTGACCGAGGGCAAGCTCGACGAAGCCAAGGCCGCTTTGCAGTGGACGGCAGACAACGCCAGTGACAAGGGCCACCAGGCCCTGGCCCGTCTGCGCCTCTCAGCCGTGCTGGTGCAGCAGCAAGCCTACGACGATGCGCTCAAGCAGCTCAGTGCCAGTGTGCCGCCTGAGTTTGATGCCCTGGTGGCTGACCGCCAAGGCGACATTTATGCCTTGCAAAACAAGAAGGCCGAGGCCATTGCAGCTTACGAAAAAGCTTACAAGCGCCTGGAAGAGGGGCTGGACTACCGCCGTCTGGTGGAAGCCAAGCTCAATGCCTTGGGCGTGCAGCCGTCTGTGGTGGCCGCAGCACCTGCGCAAGGAGCTGCGCAATGATCGCCCGCCATTTGCGTGTGCGTGCCAGTGCGCTGGCGCTGGGCGTGGCTGCCTCGCTGATGCTGGGGGGCTGCTCGATGTGGGGCGGCACGAATCAAGCCAAGCCCCTGGAGTTGGGCCCCATGGAGCCCGTGCTGGAAGTGCGCCAGGCCTGGCGCGCCCAGGTGGGCGAGGTGGGCGTGTTGCCCTTGACGGTGCAGGTGCAGGGCGACAGCGTGCTGTTGGCCTCGCTGGATGGCCAGGTGACAGCGCTTGATGCCCGTACGGGTCAGACACAGTGGCGCGTGGCCCTGGGTGAGCCGCTGCTGGCGGGCGTGGGCAGCGATGGCCGCCACACTGCCGTAGTGACGCAGGGCAATGCGCTGGTCGGTTTGGCCCAGGGGCGCGAGCTGTGGCGCCAAAATTTGACGGCACAGGTGTACACAGCGCCTCTGGTGGCTGGTGAGCGTGTATTTGTGCAAGCCGCCGACCGCTCTTTGGCGGCTTTCGATGCTGCCACTGGCAAGCGCCTGTGGCGCCAGAGTTACCAGGCGCGCCAGGGCGAGGCGCTGGTGCTGCGCCAGTCGGGCGTGTTGATGGCTGTAGGCGATACCTTGGTGGTCGGCTGGGGCGGGCGCCTGGTGGGTGTTCACCCAGACAACGGCATGGTGCGTTGGGAGGCCCCGGTGGCCACACCACGCGGCACCAACGATGTGGAGCGCTTGGTGGAGCTGGTAGGCCCGGTGAGCCGTGAGGGGCGCCAGTTGTGTGTGCGTGCCTTCCAAGCCGCGGTGGCCTGCGTGGACACCGATCGTGGCCAGACCTTGTGGAGTGAAAAAGCCCAAGGTGCAACCGGAGTGGCAGGCGATGCACAGCGGCTGTTTGGCACAGAGAGCAATGGCATCGTGCAGTCTTGGCAGCGCAGTGACGGCAAGCGTGGCTGGAGCTACGAAGCCTTGCAGCATCGCAAATTGACGGCGCCCTTGTTGCTGGGCCGTTCCGTGGTGGTGGGCGATGACGCGGGCTGGGTGCATTTGCTGTCTGCACAAGACGGCCAGCCTTTGAACCGCCTGGCCACCGATGGCTCGGCCATTACCGCCACGCCCGTGGTGGCAGCCAATACCTTGGTGGTGGTCACCCGCAAGGGGGCTGTCTATGGTTGGCGCCCTGATTGAGTGCGGGTCTATCCTGCACACGGCCCGCGAGGGTGTGATTTTGATGAATGAAAGAGTGGCTGCATGAAGCCCATCATTGCCCTGGTAGGGCGCCCGAATGTGGGCAAATCGACGTTGTTCAACCGCTTGACCAAGTCGCGCGACGCCATCGTGGCCGACTTTGCCGGACTCACGCGCGACCGCCATTACGGCCAGGGGCGCCAGGGCAAGCACGAGTACATCGTCATCGATACCGGTGGTTTCGAGCCTGAGGCCAGCGGTGGCATCTTCCATGAAATGGCCAAGCAAACCCGTCAGGCTGTGGCCGAAGCGGATGTGGTGATTTTTGTGGTGGATGTGCGTGCAGGCCTGTCAGCGCAAGACCACGACATTGCTTCGTACCTGCGGCGTTTGGGCAAGCCTTGCATGTTGGTGGCCAACAAGGCCGAGGGTATGCAGTCGGGCATCCAGCTGTCAGAGTTTTACGAGCTGGGTTTGGGCGAGGTGTACCCCGTGTCTGCGGCCCATGGTCAGGGCATTCGGGGGCTGGTAGAGACGGCCCTGGAGCCTTTGAACCTGCCGGAGCCAGAAGAGGATGAGGCTTTGGCCG
>CAZMMM010000010.1:2852-4730 GCA_964567385.1 uncultured Comamonas sp. | reverse complement strand
CGGTACCACGCGCGATGCCATCAGCGTGCCTTTTGAGCGCCAGGGGCAAAAATTCGAACTCATCGACACGGCGGGCTTGCGCCGCAAAGGGCGGGTGTTTGAAGCCATCGAGAAGTTCTCGGTGGTCAAAACCTTGCAGGCCATTGAGTCGGCCAACGTCGTGCTGCTGCTGCTCGATGCCACCCAGGGCGTGACCGATCAGGATGCCCACATCGCCGGCTATATCCTGGAAAGCGGTCGGGCGGTGGTGATTGCCATCAACAAGTGGGATGCGGTTGACGCCTACCAGCGTGAGCAAGTCGAGCGTCAGGTGGAGAGCCGGCTGGCGTTCCTGAAGTTCGCGCCGCTGCATCTGATTTCGGCGCGCAAGCGCCAGGGCCTGGGGCCGTTGTGGAAATCGATCGCACAGGCCCACGCGTCGGCCATGCGCAAGATGTCCACGCCGTTGCTGACCCGCCTGCTGCAGGAGTCGGTCGCCTTTCAGGCTCCGCCCAAGTCCGGCATGTACCGGCCCAAGATGCGCTATGCGCACCAGGGTGGTATGAATCCGCCGGTGATCGTGGTTCACGGCAATTCGCTCGAACACATACCCGAGGTCTATCGGCGCTTCCTGGAAGGGCGCTTTCGCAAAGCCTTCGATCTGGTCGGCACGCCGTTGCGCATCGAGTTCCGCACATCGCACAACCCCTACACCGAGTGAGGATCGCCGGCAGCGGCAGCAGCGTTCGCCGTGCCTGTGGTATTGTGCAATCCTCTTTAACAATTTTTGAACACGGAGCATATCGTGAGCAATAACAAAGGCCAACTTTTGCAAGATCCGTTCCTGAACCAGCTTCGCCGCGAACATATTCCGGTTTCGATCTACCTGGTCAACGGCATCAAGCTGCAAGGCCAGATCGAATCGTTCGACCAGTACGTCGTGCTGCTGCGCAACACCGTGACCCAGATGGTGTACAAGCATGCCATCTCCACGATCGTTCCCGGTCGCCCCGTCCAGTTCAGCGTCGCCCCGCAGGACGACGCTGCTGCCTGATCACCGTGCCCTTTCCCGGGCTGCGCACCGGCCCGGTGACCGCGGCCTGATGACCCCCTGTTGAGCCAGTCCGCCCCCACCCCTTCCGCCACGCCCTCGGTCATCCTTGTCGGGGTCGATTTCGGCTTGCCGCACTTCGATGGCGAACTCGAAGAGCTGGGCCAGCTGGCGCAGACCGCCGGTTATTCCATCGCTGCCCGCCTGACCTGCAAGCGCAAGGCGCCCGACCCGGCCTTGTTCGTGGGCTCGGGCAAGGCCGATGAAATCGCGATGCTGGCCCAGAGCACAGGGGCGGCCGAAGTCCTGTTCGACCAGGCGCTGAGCCCGGCGCAGCAGCGCAACCTGGAACGGCACCTGGGCATGCCGGTCAATGACCGCACGCTGCTGATCCTGGACATTTTCGCGCAGCGCGCGCGCAGCCATGAGGGCAAACTGCAGGTCGAGCTCGCGCGTCTGCAATACTTGCAGACGCGCCTGGTGCGCCGCTGGTCGCACCTGGAGCGGCAAAGTGGTGGCATCGGCATGCGCGGTGGCCCCGGCGAAACCCAGATCGAGTTGGACCGGCGCATGATTTCCGAGGCCATCAAGCGCACGCGCGAGCGCCTGGACAAGGTCAAGCGCCAGCGTTCCACGCAGCGGCGTCAGCGCGAACGGCGCGACGCCTTCAATATTTCGCTGGTCGGTTACACCAATGCCGGCAAGTCCTCGCTGTTCAACGCGCTGGTCAAGGCGCGTGCCTACGCGGCCGACCAGTTGTTTGCCACGCTGGACACCACCACGCGGCAACTCTATCTGGGCGAAGCCGGGCGTTCGGTGTCACTGTCCGACACGGTGGGCTTCATTCG
>CAZMMM010000010.1:0-2752 GCA_964567385.1 uncultured Comamonas sp. | reverse complement strand
CGGCTCATGATTGGGCACAATGTGGGTGTTCGATCCGAACCGGGTTCTCTACAGAAGGGTATGCATATGAATCGTTCGGCCCATCAGGCCGCCCGCCCCGAGGGAGTGACGTCGCGCTTGCTGCGTTTTCTGCCGGGCATGTTCAACCTCAACGATCCCCGCTGGGGACGGGGTGGCGATGGCTCGCCTGCCGAGCAGCCGCGTCCGCGCCAGGAAGGCGGACAGGAGGAGCAGCGGCAGCCCAACCACGGACAGCAGCGCCCGCAGGGCCCCAACCAGGGTCCCCCGGATCTGGACGAGCTCTGGCGCGATTTCAACCGCAAGCTGGGCGGCTTGTTCGGCGGCGGTGGCCAGGGTGGAGGGCGTCAGGGCGGCACGCCCGGCGGCTTCAACCCCAGCCCCAAGTCCACCGGCATCGGTGTTGGCCTGATCGCTGGTGTGGCCGTGCTGATCTGGCTGGGCACTGGCTTTTTCATCGTGCAGGAAGGCCAGCAGGCCGTCATCACCCAGTTCGGCAAGTACCACAGCACTGTCGGTGCCGGCTTCAACTGGCGCCTGCCGTACCCTGTGCAACGCCACGAAACGGTGTTCGTGACGCAGTTGCGCTCGGTCGATGTCGGGCGTGACACCATCGTGCCGGCCACGGGGATCCGCGAATCGTCGATGCTGACCGAGGACGAAAACATCGTCGACATCAAGTTCGTTGTCCAGTACCGCCTGAGCGATGCGCGTGCCTTCCTGTTCGAGAGCCGCGATCCCGATGCCGCTGTGGTCAAGGCCGCCGAGACGGCGGTGCGCGAGGTGGTGGGCAAGATGAGAATGGATGCGGTGTTGGCCGAAGAGCGTGACCAGATCGCACCGCGTGTGCGCAACCTGATGCAAACCATCCTGGACCGCTACAGTGTGGGCATCGAGATTGCCGGAGTGAACCTGCAGCAGGGCGGGGTACGTCCGCCGGAGCAGGTGCAGGCCGCGTTCGACGACGTTCTCAAGGCCAGCCAGGAGCGCGACCGTGCCAAGAACGAAGCCGAAGCCTATGCCAATGATGTGGTACCGCGTGCGCGGGGTACCGCCTCGCG
This sequence comes from uncultured Comamonas sp., assembly GCA_964567385.1. Taxonomy (GTDB): domain Bacteria; phylum Pseudomonadota; class Gammaproteobacteria; order Burkholderiales; family Burkholderiaceae_C; genus Comamonas. The sequence continues at coordinate 1,673 of CAZMMM010000010.1, read as the reverse complement.
CCTGACCGAGGAGGCCGAAGGTTACAGTGCCCGTATCGTGGCCCAGGCCGAAGGTGATGCGCAGCGCTTCAAATCGGTGCTGGCCGAATACCAGAAGGCGCCCCAGGTGACCCGCGAGCGCATGTACATCGATGCCATGCAGGAGGTCTATACCAACGCCACCAAGGTGGTGGTCGATTCGCGTGCCGGCTCCAACCTGCTGTACCTGCCGCTGGACAAGCTGATGCAGGTGGGCGCGGTGGAGGCCACGCCACCGGCCTCGACCAGCGTGCCATCGTCATCGGCACCGACCGGTTCCTCGGTGCCGCTGCCCAGCGCCAATGCCTCGCGTTCGCGCGACCGCGACAGCCGCTGAGCCGGGGACAGGAAGCAAGTACATGAACAAGATCGGATTCCTCATTTCGTCGCTGCTGGTGGCGCTGGCCTTGGCCAGTTCCATGCTGTTCGTGGTCGATCAGCGGCAGTTCGGCGTGCTGTTCCAGCTCGGCCAGATCAAGCAGGTGGTCACCGAGCCAGGCCTGAATTTCAAACTGCCCCCGCCGTTCCAGAACGTGTCCTACATCGACAAGCGGTTGCTCACGCTGGAGAGCAACGACACCGAACCCACGCTCACGGCCGAGAAGCAGCGCGTGGTGATCGACTGGTACGTGCGCTGGCGCATCAGTGACCCGCAGGCTTACATCCGCAATGTGGGTCTGAACGAGGCCGCCGGCGCCCTGCAGCTCAACCGGGTGGTGCGCAACTCCTTCCAGCAGGAGGTGAACAAACGCACACTCAAGGATTTGCTGAACACGCAGCGCGAGCAACTGATGGCCGACGTGAAGACGGAAGTGCTGGAAGCGGTGCGCGGTGCCGACAAGCCCTGGGGCATGGACGTGGTGGACGTGCGCATCACGCGCGTGGACTATGCCGACACCATCACCCGCTCGGTCTACGACCGGATGGAAGCCGAGCGCAAGCGCGTGGCCAACGAGTTGCGCTCCACCGGTTTTGCCGAGGGCGAGAAGATCCGCGCCGAGGCCGATCGCCAGCGCGAGATCATCGTCGCCGAGGCCTACCGCAACGCGCAGACCGTCAAGGGCCAGGGCGATGCCAAGGCGGCCGCGATCTATGCCGAGGCTTTCGGGCGCGATCCGGCCTTTGCCCAGTTCTATCGCAACCTGGATGCCTACAAGGCCAGCTTCGGCAGCAAATCCGACGTGATGGTGATCGATCAGTCGTCGGATTTCTTCAAGTCGATGCGATCGGCGGCGCCGGGGCGCTGAGCCCGCCGCGTGGCCGAAATCATTTGGGCCTCGCTGGCCCTCGTGCTGGTCATCGAGGGCCTGCTGCCGCTGCTGGCACCCGGTCTGTGGCGCCGCGTGTTCACCGAGTTGCTGCGCTTGCGCGACGGCCAGATCCGCTTTTACGGCTTGCTCAGTGTGGTGGCGGGTCTGCTGTGGTGGTGGCAAACCTGAGTGGCAGGGTGTGCGGCATGCCCCAGCGGCCACCTGATGGCCCATCGCCGGTAGAATCCCCTTTTTAACAGACCCCTGAGTCCCGACATGTCCGCCTGGGTCCTTCCGGATCACATAGCCGATGTCTTGCCTTCCGAGGCCCGGCACATCGAAGAATTGCGCAGGAGCCTGCTCGATACGGCCCGTGGCTACGGGTACGAGCTGGTCATGCCTCCC
>CAZMMM010000009.1:0-18069 GCA_964567385.1 uncultured Comamonas sp. | reverse complement strand
CCAGGCACGCAGCCGCCAGACAAGCTGCCCGCAGCCAAGCCACGGCGCAGCAAAAAATCATGATGGCATGCACCACGCACCGTCCGACCCCATCCCCCTTTCCGCCCTGCAACACTGGCAATACTGCCCGCGCCAGTGTGGCCTGATTCATTTGGAACAGGTGTTTGACGACAACGTCCACACGCTGCGCGGTCAGGCCGTCCATGCCCGCACTGACCGCCCTAGCGTGGAAACCGCCAAAGGTGTGCGCGTGGAACGGGCGCTACCGCTGTGGCACGACACGCTGGGGTTGATTGGCAAATCCGACGTGGTGGAGTTTCTGCCCGACGGCACGCCCTACCCGGTGGAATACAAGCACGGCAGCCGCCACAAAGCCGCCGACATTGCCGCTTGCGACGACCTGCAACTGGCGGGGCAAGCCCTGTGCTTGGAATACATGACCGGTAAGCCCGTGTTAGAGGGGGCGCTGTACTACGCCAGTTCCAAGCGTCGGCGGGTGCTGTCCATCACCCCTGCTTTGCGGGCGCAAGTGCAGACCACCGCACAAGCCATTCGCCAAATGCTTGCCAACGGCCAGCTACCACCGCCGCTGCAAGGCGAGCAGGCCAAACGCCGCTGCAAAGCCTGCTCCCTGCAAGCGCGCTGCCAGCCCCAGGCCACCCATACCGCGCTGATGCAGGCACGCAACACCTTGTTTGACCCAGACGCATAAGCGATAAGCGCCCTTCTGTCATGCAACTGCTCAACACCCTCTACATCACCCTGCCCGATGCTTGGCTGCGTCTGGACAACGACACCCTGCGCGTAGAAGTAGAGCGCGAAACCCGTCTGCGCGTACCGCTTCACCACTTGACGGCGGTGGTCTGCTTTGGCCACACCGGCATTTCTGCCCCACTCATGCACCGGCTGGCAGAGGAGGGCATTGCCCTGGTGCTGCTCGATGCCAATGGCCGCTTCAAAGCACGGCTGGAAGGGGCAGTCAGCGGCAATGTGTTGTTGCGCAAGGCGCAGTTTCAGCGTTTGGATGATGCCGCCTTCACCTTGGACTTGGCGCGTGCTTGCGTGGCCGGAAAAATCAAAAACTGCCGCCAAGTGCTGCAACGCGGCGCACGCGAAGCCAAATCTGAGGAGGAGGCCGCGCAGCTAACCCGCCTAGCGCAAAACTTGGCTGCCAGCCTGCGCTCTTTGCCCCAAGCCGACACGCTAGACACCCTGCGCGGCACAGAGGGCGAGGCCGCTCGCCAATACTTCAGCGGTATGAATCTGCTGCTACGCCCTGACCAGCGCCAGGCGTTTGCCATGGACGGGCGCACCCGCCGCCCACCGCGTGACCGCTTTAATGCTTTGCTGTCCTTTTTTTACTCTATGTGGATGAACGATTGCCGCAGCGCCTTGGAGGCCGCAGGTTTAGACCCACAAGTGGGTTTTTTACACGCCTTGCGCCCTGGCCGCGCTGCGCTGGCGCTGGATTTGGTGGAGGAATTTCGCCCCTGGGCTGACCGCCTAGCGCTCACGCTGATTAACCGAGGCCAAGTCAAAGCCAACGACTTTGATATGCGCGAAGGCGGCGGTGTCGCGCTGAAACCCGATGTTCGCAAAGCCGTCGTCGTGGCATTTCAGGAGCGTAAAAAAGACGAAGTCACCCACCCGCTATTGGCACAATCTCTGCCCTTGGGGCTGATTCCCTTGGTGCAGGCGCGTTTACTGGCACGAGCCATGCGCGAAGATGATGCGCCTTATATGCCCTTCATTAACAAATAAGGAGGCTTTATGCTGGTGCTAGTCTGTTACGACGTGAATACGGAAACCCCCGCTGGCCGCCGTCGCCTGCGCCGCGTAGCCAAAGTGTGTGAAAGCACCGGCCAGCGCGTACAGAAATCGGTGTTTGAGTGCCAATTAGATGTTGCGCAGTTTGAAAACTTGGAGCGGCGATTATTGGCACAAATTGATCCAAGCCTGGACTGCCTGCGCCTGTACCGTATTCCAGGCAGCAGAGGTTTTGAAGTGATAGAGCATGGACATTTCAAAGCCGTTGATTTTGAAGCGCCCTTGGTACTGTAGTAGCGCTAGTAACCCAAAAAAATTCAGAAAAAAAGCGATAGCCTCCACGCCCAAGCACTCAGGACGTGGTAAGGTGGTGCCTTCGCGAACCCCTAGTGCTGCCCCAACTCCTTAGAGGTTCGCGCACCAGCCAGAAAAAGTGCAAGAGTAGCAATGACTTGCATGCAAGGTGAATCACCCGCCTTTAATGGCGGGTGTGGATTGAAACAAAGCAACGAAGTTACATGATTGAGACGTGCGGCTGACTCTGGCCACCAGCCGCGACTGAAATTAGATGGCAGCGATGCAGAGCTGTTGGATGAAGCACAGCAGCCCAAGGTCAGTCCTTCTGTTGGAAAGATGGCTGAGTGCAGATAGTGCTCACCGTGATTGCCTCATACTTACGCCCCCATGAAGATACAGACCATGATTGCGATGCTGCGTCGGCTCCGTGCTGAGCGCCGAGTGGCCGGGGGCGCTAAGCGTGCGCTGCTGGCCTTGGGGGGGATGTTGGTAGCGGTAGGGGCAGCGGCCCAGGGGCTGCCCTCTACGGTGCAAACGGCCTTGGGGCGCTTGCAGATTCCAGCGGAGGCGGTGGCCGTTTATGTGGCACCAGTGGATGCCGGCCAGCCGCCGCGCCTGGCCTGGCAGAGTGATCGGGCGATGAACCCGGCCTCGGTGATGAAGCTGGTCACTACCTATGCCGCCCTGGACCAGCTCGGCCCGGCCTATGCTTGGCGCACGCCCTTGTACTTGGATGGGGTGATGGAGGGCGGAGCCTTCCGTGGCACGGTTTATATCCGTGGTGTGGGTGACCCCAAGCTGGTGTCGGAGCGGCTGTGGCTGCTCCTGGCCCGTCTGTACGGCTTAGGGGTGAAGGTGATTGTGGGGGATGTAGTGATTGACCGCAGCGCCTTTAGCCTGCCGCCGCATAACCCTGGTGCCTTCGATGGTGAGCCCTACCGCCCCTATAACGTGGGGCCTGATGCTTTGCTCATCAACTACAACAGCCAGGTGCTGGGTTTTGTGCCTGACCCCGCAGCTGGGGTGGCGCGCATCCATGCCGAGCTGCCGCTGGCCGGGTTGGAGCTACCCAGCAGTGTCCCTTTGGCCCCTGCTGGTGCAGCGTGCGACAAAGTGCGTAGCCATTTGCAGCTGGACTTGAGCCAGCCCCAGCGCCTGCGCCTGACGGGCAGCTATCCGCCCAAGTGTGGGGTGAGCAACTGGCCCATGGCCCTGCCCCAGCCCGAGCGCTTTGCCCAGCGCGCGGTGGAGGGTATGTGGCGTGCCATGGGGGGGCAGCTCACTGGCAGCGTGCGCGAGGGGCAGGTGCCTGCCCACCTGCAGCCAGCGTGGGACAGCGTCTCCCCCGCGCTGGCAGAGGTGGTGCGCGACATCAATAAATACAGCAACAACGTCATGACCCAGCAGCTGCTGCTGACGTTGGGTAAGGAGCGCGCAGGCAGTGGTAGCTTTGAGGGCGGGCGTAGTGCGATTGCCCAATGGTGGCGGCAACGCTGGCCTCAGCTACCCGAGCCAGTGGTGGACAACGGTTCTGGCCTGAGTCGCCAAGCCCGTATTACCCCCGAGGCCCTGGGGCGTATGCTGCAAAGTGCCTGGGATTCGCCGGTGATGTCGGAGTACATGTCCTCCCTGCCCATTGCCGGTACGGATGGCACGTTGCGGCGCAGCAAGGCCAGTGCTTCGGCCCACCTGAAGACAGGCTCGCTCAATGGTGTTAACGCGATTGCTGGCTACGTGGACGGGGCGAAGGGGCGGCGTTTTGTGTTGGTGGCGTTGGTCAATCATCCCAACGCCAACAGTGCACGCCCGGCGCTGGATGCGCTGGTGGATTGGGTCGGAGCGTTGTGATTGGTGGGTTTTGGTGCTTTCACAAAAGCACCAAAAAAATTGACGTTTTGGTTATCGTTCAAGCATAAAAAAATCGCTAAGCATTTGTTGTTGCTTAGCGATTTCGAATTTGGTGGCCTGGGACGGGATCGAACCGCCGACACGCGGATTTTCAATCCGCTGCTCTACCAACTGAGCTACCGGGCCAGGCAAACACTTGGCATGTTTGCGTGAAGCCATGATTATAAGCACAAATTTTGGGTGTTTGGGCAAGTTGGGCATTTATCTGCCACTTTGCTTAGCCTTTGCGGTTGCGGCTGAGGTCTACGCCTAGCTGGCGCAGCTTGCGGTAGAGGTGGGTGCGTTCCAAGCCTGTTTTTTCTGCCACGCGGGTCATGGAGCCGTTTTCGCGTGCCAGGTGGAACTCGAAATATGATTTTTCAAAGTTATCTCGGGCTTCGCGCAGGGGGCGGTCTAGGTTGAAGCTTTGGTCGGGATTTGGGGTGTTATCTGCGGCGGCGTTAGGCTCGGCACCATTGGCTTGGCTGGCCTGGGCGAGGGCTGCCTCGGCTTGTGCTTGTTGCAGGTTCAGGGCTTTGTTTTTATTGATGCCATGCTCTACGGCCTTGAGCAGCTTTTGCAGCGTGATGGGCTTTTCCAGGAAAGACATGGCGCCAATGCGCGTGGCCTCTACTGCTGTTTCTATGGTGGCGTGGCCGCTCATCATGATGACGGGCATGCTCAGTTGCCCGCTGGCGGCCCATTCCTTGAGGAGGGTGACGCCATCGGTGTCGGGCATCCAGATATCCAGCAGCACCAAGTCGTAACTGTTGGCCAAGCGGGCAGCGCGGGCTTGGGTGGCGTTTTCTGCCAAGTCCACGTGGTGCCCTTCGTCGCTGAGAATTTCGGATAACAAGTCTCGGATGCCAAGCTCGTCATCAACTACCAGTATGTTTGCCATGGGTGTGTAGTGTACGGGGTGTGCAGATGCGGGCGCGGTATTAGGCCCTAGGGTTGTTGCGCAGCAGCTGGCGCAAATGATAGCGATACCTGAGCGCCTAAAACGCGTGGGCTGCCCTCTTCGGTTGGGCGTGCGCTGGTATCCAGGCGGTTGCTCAGGTCGATATGGGCTTGGTGCTCGTCGGCAATTTTCTTGACCACGGCAAGGCCTAGGCCTGTGCCTTTGGCCTTGGTGGTGATGTAGGGTTCAAAGGCGCGCTGTAGCACCGTGGGGGGAAGCCTGTGCCGCTGTCGCTTACGCTCAGGCGTACCTTGCCCGCCTGCGCCAGCCATTGGGTGCTGATAAGCACTGGGGCGCTGGCTGGCTCGGTGGGGTTTTCACTCGGGTTTTCCTGGTGGCGCTGCTCACTGGCATCTTGGGCGTTTTGCACCAGGTTGTGGATGACTTGGCGCAGTTGCTCGCTATCACCAGCAATCGGGGGAATGGCGGGGTCTAGCTGGGCTTGCACGGTAACGCCGGCAGCATCTGCCGGGTAGAGCTGCAAGATGTCTTGCACCAGGGCGTTCAAGTTCAGCGGGCGCAGTACGGCGGTGGGCAGGCGGGCGTAGTCGCGAAACTCGTTGACCAGGCGCAGCATGGCGGCTACCTGGTCGGTAATGGTTTTGACGGAGCGCTGCAGCAGCGCCTGCTCTGTGGGCGGCAGATGGTCGTAGAGTTTGAGTTCCAGCCGCTGGGCAGAGAGTTGGATGGGTGTGAGGGGGTTTTTGATTTCATGCGCCACGCGCCGGGCTACCTCCGCCCAGGCCTGGGAGCGCTGGGCAGAGACGATTTCAGAAATGTCATCAAACACCAGCAGGCGTTGCTCTTGCGGCAGCAGGGCGCCGCGTATCACCAGGGTGATTTTGTCGGTAGGGACGGCACCGCTGGGGTCGCTTTCAGGGGGCTGCTGGGGGTTGGCGGCCAGCTCTAGCACCTGCTGCCAGCGTTGGGCGGTGGGGTGGGTGGCGCTGCCATCGGCGGGCTGGGGGCTGGCGAGCAGGGCAAACTGCTCTTGCGCCATGTGTGCCAGGCTGGCCAGGCGGGGTAGTTGCGCCAGTGCGCTGCCTTGGTGCTGCTCTAGGGGCAGGTGCAGGATGTGGCTGGCACCGGGGTTGGCAATCAGGATGTGGCCGCTGCTGTCCAGCACCAGCACGCCGGCGGTGAGGTTGTCCAAAATGGTTTGCAGATGGGTGCGGGCGGCTTGGGTTTGCTGCACGCTTAAATCGACGGCAGTGCGTGCTTCCAGCAGTTGCTCGGTCATCAGGGCGAAGGAGCGGGTGAGGCCGCCGAGCTCATCGCGCGCTTCTGAGACGGCTTTGGGGCGCAGGTCGCCACGCGCAACGTCGCGCACGCCTTGGGCCAGCAGCAGCAGGGGGCGTGCCAGCTGTTGGCCAAAGAGCACGGCCAGCAAGGTGGCACCAAACACGGTTAAAAACAGGCTGAGTGTGAGGGTGCCGATATACATGCGCCGCAGCCCTTGGCGGGCGAGGGCACGCTCTTGGTACTCGCGGTGGGCTTGTTGTACGGACAGGGCATTGCTGACTACGCTGCTGGGCAGTGGCAGGCTGGCCTGCACAAAGCGGGCCTGGGCTAGCAAATCCACATCCAGGCGGGGGCCGGCAGCGGGCACGACGGTGAGTACGCGCACCCGCACAGCGGCCAGTTGCTCGGGCGTGGGGGGCTGGGCGCTGTCCCAGTCATCCAGCCCTTCAATGCTGGTGATGGGGTTTTGGCTGTTACGCAGTTGGCGCAGCAGGCTGGTGCTGGGGCGCTCGGTGGGGGGCAGCTGTAATAAGTCGGCACTGGCGCTGGCGATGAGGCTGCCTGAGCTGCTCCACAGCACGACCTCATTGGCGCCCAATTGCTCACGCATGCGCTCTAGCACCAGGGGGGCGGCAACGTCGGCGGCCTCAGCCAGGGCCAGGCTGGCGTGGCGGGTGTTGTTGCCCATGTCATTGGCCAAGGCTTCAAGGGTGACGCTGGCCAGGGTGACACCGGCGTTTAGCGCCCCTTCCACCTTCACGTCAAACCAGCTTTCAATCGAGCGCGATACAAATTGGTAAGAGACGGCGTAAATCAGCAGCCCCGGCAGCAGCCCCACCAGCCCAAAAATAGCTGCCAGCTTCAGCAATAGGCGGCTGCCGAACTTGCCCTGGTGCAGGCGCAGTAGCAGGCGGGCGGCCATCCAGAGCAGCACCAGCAGTAAAAAGCCGGCCACTACGGTGTTCAAGCCCAGTAGCCAGGCGTAATGCTGCTCGTACAGGCGGCGGTTGTTGGTGGCCAGGGTGAGCAGAAACAGCAGCACCAGCCCCAGGGCGGTCATCACGGCCAGACCCACGCCCCATAGCCATTGGCGTTGGCGGCGTTGGCGCTTGTGATGGCTGTGGTCGCTGGTGGGGCTGGCAGGGCTGGTTGTCATTGCAGCTGCTCCAGGTCAATCGGGTGCTCTAGCTGGCTCAGGCGACCCCAGCTGCTACGGCCCAAGGTGCCCATTTGCAGGGCGCGGGGGAGCTGGCTGCTGTCTATGCCAAAGCGCAGCTGTAGCCAAGCTTGGCCGCTGTTGGGCAGGTCTTTGACGCTGCCTAAGCGCCAGCGTACCAGGCGCTGCAGGGCGGACAGGGCTTCATCCAGGCTGCGGTAGTTTTGGCCGGGGTTGGCGCTCAGGCCCAGGCCATCAAAGGCCTGGTTGCCGCTGTGCAGCCGCCAGCGGCGGGTCAGGGCCTGGTAGCTCAGGCGCAGGTGGCGCTGGTTGTTGAGCAAGACCTCATCACGCCAGTACCAGCGTTTGCTGCGTAGCTGGGCTTGCAGCAAAAAGTGGATAGGAATGCCATGCTCCAAGGCTTGCACCACCGCAGGGGGCAGTTGCCATTGCCACTGCGCACTGAGGAATAGCTCCTGGCCACTGCGCTCTAGCAAAATGCCTTCAGGCAGCACCAGGGTGATGCTGCTGTCCTGCGCCCAGCTGGACAGGGGCGTTAAGGCAGCGCCTGCCGCCCAGCGCAAGCAGCTGCGGCGGCTACAGCTGGGCAGCAGCTCAGGCGGATTTTTGGAGCAGGGCGTAGAAGAATCCATCATGGTCACCGGCGTGATTGTCGGTCACTGGCTGGGCGCTGGGCAGCAAATGCCCGGGCGAGTCCAGCCACTGTGCGTCTGGGTGGCGTTGCGTGAAGGCTTGGATTTGCCCTTGCCCCTCTTCCTGAAAGAGCGAGCAGGTGCAGTACAGCAAGCGCCCGCCGGGGCGCAGCAGCGGCCATAGTTGTTCGAGCAGTTGCTGTTGCAAAGCCGCCAGTTTGGCGATGTCTGTGGCACGGCGCAGCCAGCGCACGTCTGGGTGGCGGCGCACGATGCCCGAGGCCGAGCAGGGCGCGTCCAGCAAGATGGCATCCAGCGGCTGGCCTTGGTTGGCGGCTTGCCACCACTGCTGGGGCTGGGCCGCATCGGCCACCAGCACCTGGGCTTGTGCGCCTAGCCCCAGGCGCTGCAAGTTGTCGTGAATGCGCTGGCTGCGCTGGGCATCGACTTCCAGCGCGTAAACACGAGCCTGGGTTTGCCCAGCTTGCTCCAGTAGCTCTAGCAAATGGGCGGTTTTGCCGCCGGGGGCAGCGCAGGCATCCAGGATATGTGCGGGATGAGGCTGTAAACCATCCAGCAGCAAGGGTGCGGCCAGTTGCGCCGCGCCGTCCTGCACTGAGCACCAGCCCTCTGCAAAGCCGGGCAGTTGCTGCACAGGTAGGGCTTGTTCCAGCTGTAAGCCTTGCTGGCCAAAGGCTTGGGCGCTGTGGCCTTGGGCCGCCAGGGCGGCGCTGTAGCGGCTTTGGTCGGTATGGCGGGGGTGCAGGCGCAGGCTCAAGGGGGCGGGGCGGTTGCTGGCTTCCAAAATAGCTTGCCAGTTTTGTGGGTATTGCTGGCGCAGCTTGTCTATCCACCATTGGGGGTGGTTGTAGCGGGCGCTGTCTTGCTGGTTGATTTGGGCTAGCAGCGCCTCATGCTCGCGCAGCAGGCGGCGCAGGCAGGCGTTGATGAGGCCAGACTGGCGTGCCATGCCGCCACGGCGGGCGGCCTCCACCGCTTCATTGACTAGGGTGAAGGCTGGGTAGAGGGGCTGCTGCTGGTCAACAAGCAAGGCCAAGGCGCAGCACAGCAGGGCATCCACCTTGGGCGCAGGGCTGCGCGGTACAAGCAAGGCGCGCAAAGCCTGGGCCTGGCCGAGATGGCGCAGCACATAAAACAGCAGGGCTTGCACCCCTGGGCGCATGGCGGGTTTTTGTGCTGCCAGCACGGCGGTGGCCGATTGGCCTTGGCGCACTTGGTGCAGGGCTTGGGCGGTAGTCAGCAGTTGCTGGTGCAGGGCGGGTGGGGTGTGGCGGGTGGATGGGGTCACGGTGTGGGTGGTGTTTCAGTTGGGGCAGGCTCTAGTATGGCTGGGGCCAAGGGGGTCGGGGGCGGCAGGGCTTGGGTGGAGAGCGGTTGCTGGGCAAACCCTGGCTGGCGCAGGGGGGCTTGGGTGCTTAAGCCCTGCCCAGCGGCCATGCCTAGCAAGTGTGCTAGCCAAGCGGCGGGTTTTTGGGCGATGGCTTGGTTATAGGCCTCTACCGCCTGGTTAAAGGGGGTGCTGTGGTGTAGCAGCACGGTGTGCATGTTGTACCAAGCTTGGGCCAGCTGCACGGTTTGATAAGGCAGGCTGGCCTGCACATCTTCCCTAGGTGCTGCGGTGGTGAGCTGCTGGGTATCAGACTCCAGGATAAGGTCTGTGGCGGCGGGCTTTTTAGACTTGCGGCCTTTCTTGGCGTAGCGCGAAGGCTTGCTAGCGCTGGGGGTGGTACTGCTGGCGCTGCTGCTGCCTTGCACCGCCTGCACCACTTGGCGCAAATAGGCTTGCCAGGCAGATTGCAGGCTGCGCCACTCTCCATCCAATTGCGCTGCGCTGGCCGCATGCAAGGGGTTGGCACGTAGCTGCGTCAAAGCCCGGCCCAGTGTGTCGGCACTGGGGGCCAAAGCTTGCAAGGCGGGGCGGGCTGGGAGGGGCGTTTTATCCGCCTGCTGCTGTGTTTGCTCTAGCAGGGCCAGGGCTTGCTCAAACTGCTGGGCTACGGGGGTAAAGCTGCTTTGCGCTTGCTGCTGCAAGCGGCGCAGGCGGCGGTAAGCGCCAGTCAGCCAAAACAACAGCAGTAATAACAGCAGCAGCCCCACGCCTAAGGGGGCCAGCTGTGACCAAGCTTCACTCATTGTATGATTTCCCTTGCTTTGCTTTGCTTTTGTGGTGGGAGGGGTTCTAAGCCCTATTATGCGTATGCGCTGCTGCCTTCGGCGGGCCAGGCTGGGGCAGCGGCTGATTGTTTTATGCCGGAGGTGCTTGCCCATGCCCGTTTCTGCGCCTGATATTGCTTTGCAACAAACCCAGTCCCGCCTGCTCGCCCCCGTGGGGCAAGCCTTTTTGCACCCTGCGCACAAGGTGGCGGCTACGGCCTCAATTGTCGAGGTGGCCCAAGTGTTTCGCAACGAACGTTGCACCAGCGTGCTAGTGGAAGGCATGGGCGGGCAGAGCGGCTTGGCCGGGCTGGGTATTTTTACGGCCACTTCTTTGCACCACGCTATTTTGGATAGCCGCCCGCTCGATGCCCTGCCGGTGGGCGACTTGGCACGCCACCCAGTCATTACTGTGGCCGCAGATTCGAGCATGGGCGATGCCATGGTTTTGCTACTGCGCCAGCGTATTCACCACTTGGTAGTAGTGGATGCGCAGGGTAAGCAGGTGGTAGGACTGCTGCGAGCCTTAGATGTATTTGGTTTTTTGGCCAACCAGTCGCACCTAGTGGCCGTTCACATTGACCAGGCCAGTGATTTAGAAGGGCTGGCACAAGCAGCGGGGCGCATGACCGAGCTGGTCGCCGCCCTGCACCAAGGCGGCATGCGCATGGATTGGATGTGCCGCCTGGTGCAGCAACTCAACGCCCGCCTGTTTGAGCGTGCCTGGCAAATGATTGCCCCGCCAGACCTGGTGGCCAATAGTTGCCTGTTTGTCATGGGCAGTGAAGGGCGCGGCGAGCAGCTTTTAAAAACCGACCAAGACAACGGCCTGTTGCTGCGCGACGGCTATACCCCACCAGAAAACCTGGCGCAGATTTGCCAAGACTTTTCTGATGCCCTGGCCCGCTTTGGCTACCCGCCTTGCCCTGGGAACATCATGCTCAACAACCCCGCCTGGCGTGGCACGGTGCAGCATTTTGGCCAGCAAGTACGCCAGTGGCTGCTGATGCCGCAGGGTGACAGCCTGATGCACCTGGCCATCTTCCTCGATGCCCACCCCGTTGCCGGAGATGGCCAATTGCTGGCCGAGGTGCAGCAAAGCCTGCTGGCCTTGCGCGTTAGCAGCGATGTGCAAATTGCCCGCTTTGCCGCTGTTGCTCCTGCCTTTATCCCGCATACCCCTTGGTGGCAGCGCTGGCTAGGGCGGGGCATGGGGGTGGGCTTGAGTGTGAAGAAGGCGGGCATCTTCCCCATCGTGCATGGGGTGCGCAGCCTGGCCTTGGCCCAAGGCATTAGCGCCACCAACACGGCAGAGCGACTAGCCGCCCTGCAAGCTGCCCAAGTGCTGGATGCGCCCATGGCACAAGCCTTGCAAGAGGGCTTGCATTACCTGCTAGAGCTGCGCCTGCAAGCCGGGCTGGATGAGCTGGCCCAGGGCAAACCCGTGAGCGGTGCGGTGCAGGTGGATGCCCTTAGCCGCCTAGAGCGCCAAAGACTGCAAGCCGCGCTAGAGCTGGTGCAGCGCTTTATGCAATTGCTGCGCCAGCGGCTGCGTTTGGACATGGTGTAGGCCGGGGCCAAGGCAATTACCCAAACGCTAAAAATTGAGTCTAGGGGCAATCTGTAGTACCCTGCCCCTCCCTTTTTGCATCTTTGCGATGCCACAAAGGTACTTTAGGCCGGAGTCTTTCCGCGCCTTTTCTGGGGCAACCTGTCCCTATCCGCATGGTCGCGCAAGCGGGCACTTTTGTCTGGCTTGACGGCTGCCTTCCTTAATTACCCACGGTAATTGTCTTCCCCTCACTACAGGGCAAGGCCAGCTTTTAGCCCAGCTTGTGGCCGCTTTGGCACTGCTGGTGGGCTGAACGCGGGCTATATCCAGGAGATAACGATGACTGATTTGATAACAACAACCGCAGCAGATGCCGATAGCGTTGGCGCTGTATCTGCACTGAGCCGCAACACCAAGTTCACCGTCTATACCGAGCGGCAGTTGGACAAAATCGAGCCACTGCAACAACTCACGCCCGAGCAGCGCTTTGAGATGCGCGTGGTTGCCACGGTGCTGCCCTTTCGCGTCAACCAGTATGTGATTGATGAGCTGATTGACTGGAGCAATGTCCCGGCAGACCCGATTTTCCAGCTCACCTTCCCCCAGCGCGGCATGTTGGCTCCTGAAGACTTTGACCGCATGGCCCAAGCGCTACAGCGTGATGCCGAGCGGGCGGAAATTCAGCAAATCGCCAAGGAAATTCGCGACAAGCTCAACCCCCACCCTGCGGGCCAGCAGGAAATGAATGTGCCCACCCTCAACGGCGAGCCGCTGCCCGGTATGCAGCACAAATACCGTGAAACTGTGCTCTTCTTCCCCAGCCAGGGGCAGGTGTGCCACAGCTACTGCACCTTCTGCTTCCGCTGGGCGCAGTTCATTGGCGATAAAGAGCTGAAATTTGCCAGCAATGAAGCATCCAGCCTGCACCGCTACCTGGCCGAGCACAAGGATGTGACCGACTTGCTGATGACCGGCGGCGACCCGATGGTGATGAAAACCAGCAATCTGGAACAATACCTCGATGGCCTGCTGCACCCCAAGCTGGCACATGTGCAGAACATCCGCATCGGTACCAAATCGCTCACCTTCTGGCCGCAGCGCTATGTGACTGACCCCGACGCGCCCGAGCTGCTGGCGCTGCTCACCCGTCTGGTCAAGGGCGGCAAGCATGTGGCGCTGATGGCGCACTTCAACCACTGGCGCGAGATGGAAACGCCTATCGTGCGTGAAGCCATTAAGCGCATCCAGGCCACGGGAGCCATCATCCGCGCCCAGGCTCCGGTGGTGCAGCATATCAACGACGACCCGCAAGTGTGGGCGCGTATGTGGCGCACCCAGGTCGGGCTGGGCATCGTGCCCTACTACATGTTTGTGGAGCGCGACACCGGCGCAAAGCGCTACTTTGAAGTGCCGCTAGAGCGCACCTACCAGATTTACCGCGAAGCGATTCAGCAAGTCTCTGGCCTGGCACGCACGGCGCGAGGCCCGTCCATGAGCGCGGGGCCAGGCAAGGTGGAAATCCAGGGCATCATTGATTTGCAGGGTGAAAAAGTCTTTGTGCTGCGCTTTATCCAGGGGCGCAACCCGGACTGGGTGCAACGCATCTTCTTTGCCAAATACGACCCCCAGGCCACTTGGTTTGACGACTTGGTTCCCGCCTTTGGTGAGGAAAAATTCTTCTTCACCGATGAGTACGAGGCCATGCAGGCACAAGCACAGCCATAAACAAACCAGACTGCGTTTTAGTTTTATTCACCCATAAAAAAAGCCAGAAGACCACATCTTCTGGCTTTTTTGGTTAGCTCTCAGCGGAGATTAGTGGCTGGAAGCCCCGGATGCACCCAGGCCAGTTTCCGAGCGGATTTGCTGGGCAGGGAAGGCAGCGCGGTCCACTTTGGCGCGTTCGCTCTTGTCGGTGATGGAGAAGAACCACACACCCAAGAAGCCAATGGTCATAGAGAACAGCGCAGGCGAGGCGTAGGGGAACCAGGCCGAGCCAGCGGGGTTGCCCAGGGTGGCTTCCCACACCGAGGGCGAGACAATGGTCAAGCCCAGCGAGGAAATCAAGCCCAGGAAGCCGCCGATGACCGCGCCACGTGTGGTGCAGTCTTTCCACAGAATGGACATGATGAGCGCAGGGAAGTTAGCCGATGCGGCAATAGCGAAGGCCAGCGACACCATAAAGGCCACGTTCTGCTTTTCAAAGGCAACGCCCAACACCACGGCAATGATGCCCAGGGTGAAGGTGGTGATACGTGAGACACGCAGCTCAGAGGCGGTGTCAGCATTGCCACCCTTAAACACCGTAGCGTACAAGTCGTGGGACACAGCCGATGCGCCCGACACGGTCAGGCCAGCAACCACGGCCAAGATGGTGGCAAAGGCCACGGCAGAGATAAAGCCGTAGAACACGTCGCCGCCCACGCTCTTGGCCACCAGCACCGCAGCCATATTGGCCGTACCTGCGCCGCCCTTAATCACGCCAGCGGCGGTATCGGACATTGTGGGGTCGGTGAGCACCAGCGTGATAGCGCCAAAGCCGATGATGAAAATCAGGATGTAGAAGTAGCCAATCCACACCGAGGCCCAGCCCACGGATTTACGGGCTTCTTTAGCGTTAGGCACGGTGAAGAAGCGCATCAGGATGTGGGGCAGGCCAGCGGTACCGAACATCAGCGCCATACCGAAAGAGATGGCAGAGATGGGGTCTTTAATGAAACCACCAGGGCCCATGATAGACAGACCTTTTGCCGCCGCCTCTTCAGGCGAAGCGCCACCGTTGGCAGCAATTTGTGTGCGCACTTCCACGCCCTTGGCAAACAGCGCCTCGGGGCTAAAGCCGAACTTGGACAGCACCATAAAGGCCATAAAGGTCACGCCTGAGAGCAATAGCACCGCCTTGATGATTTGCACCCATGTGGTGGCCGTCATGCCGCCAAACAGCACGTACACCATCATCAGCACGCCCACCAGCACCACAGCCATCCAGTACTCCAGACCGAACAGCAGCTTGATGAGTTGGCCTGCGCCCACCATTTGGGCAATCAGGTAGAAGGCCACCACAATCAAAGTGCCCGATGCGGCAAAAGCGCGGATGGGGCCTTGTTTGAAGCGATAGCCCGCCACGTCGGCAAAGGTGAACTTGCCCAGGTTACGCAGGCGGTCAGCCATCAAGAAGGTGATGATGGGCCAGCCGACCAAGAAGCCGATGGAGTAAATCAGCCCGTCATAGCCCGAGGCCATCACCGCAGCGGAAATCCCCAGGAAGGAGGCGGCAGACATGTAGTCGCCCGCAATCGCCAGGCCGTTTTGAAAGCCCGTAATACCACCACCGGCGGTATAGAAGTCAGCCGCAGACTTAGTCTGGCCAGCGGCCCATTTGGTAATCCACAGCGTCAGCGCCACAAAAGCGCCGAACATCATGATGGCAATCCAGTTGGTTTCTTGCTTGGCGGCTTCGCCAATATCGCCGCCTGCGGCCAAGGCCAGGGGGCTAGCAACCAAAGTGGCTAGCGCTACAGCACTGGCTGAGAAACGTGGGGTGTTGCGCTGGCTCATTTGCTTACGTCCTTTAGCAGTTCTTCGGTCATCGCATCAAACTTGTTGTTAGCCAGCAATACGTAGAACACGGTAATGCCGATGGTGAACAAAATCACCCCCAACCCAATGGGAATGCCCAGCGAGGTCACGCCCTCACCAATAGGCTGCGCCAGTAGTTCTTTGTCAAAGGCAATCAGGCTGATATAGCCGTAATAGACAATCAACATCAAGATAGAGAGCACTATCCCTAAAGGGTTGCGCTTTGCACGTAACTCCTTGTATTTAGGGTGGTTTTGAATTTTTTCGACTAGAGGGTCACTCATGGTTGTTTCCTTGGATAAAACTGGCAAAGCAGTACACAGCCATGTGTCTGGCCAGTACAAGCATTGTGAAAACCAGGTCTGACCGCGGGCTTACGCAAGGGGGATAAACCCCTTGGGGTTTTTACTAGGGGTGGCGGCTGGCAAGGCCTGAAAACTGTGGTTTTTGTGCCCTCTGCAGGCGGTGAAGTCAGTGCTTTGCACTGCCCTTGTATGACGAGCTTCTACAATCCGCCCACTTTCTGGCTGGACTTGCTTGGAACGCCTGTGCAAATAGCGCAAACATGTTTTAAGCAAGCCCGGCATTTTTCTTATTCAAAGGATGTAACTATGCGTACCCCTACCCGCGTACTGTTGGCCGTACTGGCCGTTTGCGGCACTTCTGCCGCTTTGGCGCAAAGCAGCGTCACCGTTTATGGCCGCGTCAACACTACGGTTGAGCAGTGGAAAGACGGCAACCAGAAAACCACTGGCTTGCGCAACAACGCTTCGCGTCTGGGCTTTCGCGGTGTTGAAGACCTGGGCGGTGGCCTGAAAGCTGGCTTTGTGCTGGAAGGTGGCTTTAACTCTGACGATGGCTCTGGCCCTTTCCAGTTTGGCCGTGAGAGCGAGCTCAACCTGTCGGGCGGCTTCGGTATGGTGCGTATGGGCCGCTTCACGCCTGCTTCGTACTTGGCGACGGCTGACTACATCAGCATGCACAACCACGACACTGGCCTGTCTTCTGACGCGCTGTACGACCACATCACCCGCGACACGAACAAGATTGCCTACCGCACCCCTTCCATGGGCGGCTTTACAGCTGAGCTTGCACACAGCTTCCACGAGCAAGCCACTGGTGGCAAGAACGCCTGGGATCTGTCTGCCAACTACAACCAAGGCCCTCTGGCCCTGGGCGCTGGCTATGCACGCAATGACAAAGACTGGCAAGCTGCCCTGCGTGGCCTGTACAGCATTGGCCAGTTCAACCTGGGCGCTTACTACCAGCGCAGCAAAGACCAGGCCAAGGGCACACGCAACAACTTCCGCCTGGCCGGTATGTACACCCTGAACAACTCGGAATTCCACGTCAACGTGGGCCGCGCTGCTAAATGGAGCAATGTGGCTGACTCCGCCGCTACCCAATGGACCCTGGGCTACAACTACAACCTGAGCAAGCGCACCAAGGTGTACACCTACTACACCAAAGTCAACAACAAGAAGGGTGCTGACTACATGACTGGCACTGCTGGCGATGACTTCTCCTCCTTCGCCCTGGGCGTGCGCCACAACTTCTAACGTGGTCTGACCCTCCAGCAAAAACCCCCGACGGTACGCCCTCGGGGGTTTTTTTACGCGGCAGCTTTTCAAAAAAAGAAGCGTTTCGCGCTTGTTAGATAAGCAATTCAAGCATAAAGAATGCTGAAATACTTGATAAATAAGCGCAAGCAGCTCTCTTTTTTATACGTTAGGCCAGGTCGCCGTTGTCCAAGGCGCAGTGATCGGATGGGGCGCTGTCTGCTTCCTGCTCTTTGACAATCACCACCGGCAGCGTGGCACGGTTGAGCACCGCCTGCGAGACCGAGCCGATGAAGGCGCGGCGCAGAGCGCCCATGCCGCGCGCGCCCACGATGAGCATGCAGGCGTTCAGGCTCTCGGCCATGTCCAGCAGCACGGTGCCCGGTTCGCCCAGCACCACTTCGGTGCTGTAGGCCAGGCCCGCATCGTCCAGCAGCGCGGTGGCCGATGCCATCAGGTGCTCCCCGGCCTCGGTGGCCGCCGTGGCGATGGCGTCGGCGTCCTGTGTGGCCAGCTCCAGCAGGCTGGCTGGCTCTTGCACATGCACCAGAGCGATATGCGCTTGCAGGCCATGACGCACCAAAGCAATGCCGTGGCGCACGGCTTGCAGGGAGGTGGCAGAGCCATCAACGGCAATGACGAGGGTGGTGGTGGCATCCATGCGAAGTCTTTCATCAAAGTGGGAGGGCAAAACTGGGTCGCACTATAGAACAGCCGTCGGCGCTGGCGGCGCTTGGGTGGCGGTGTTCTGGCCCTTGTTCCAGCTTTTTGGGCCAAGAAGGTCTGGGACAATCGTCGCCATGCTGCAATTTGAACTGCTTACCACCGACCCCTCTAGCCACGCACGCCGTGGCCGTCTGACACTCAACCACGGGGTGGTGCAAACCCCCATTTTCATGCCCGTGGGCACCTACGGCACCGTCAAAGGCGTGCTGCCGCGCAGTCTGCAAGAGATGGGCGCGCAAATCATTTTGGGCAACACGTTTCACCTGTGGATGCGCCCCGGCCTGGACATCATGCAGACCTTTGGCGGCTTGCACGGCTTTGAAAAGTGGCACAAGCCGATCCTGACCGATTCGGGCGGTTTTCAGGTGTGGAGCCTGGGGGCGATGCGCAAGATCACCGAAGAGGGTGTGCACTTTCAAAGTCCTGTCAATGGCGACAAGATGTTCATGTCGCCCGAGGTGAGCATGCAGATTCAGACCGTGCTCAATTCTGACATCGTCATGCAGTTGGACGAG
>CAZMMM010000008.1:11501-18101 GCA_964567385.1 uncultured Comamonas sp. | reverse complement strand
CGATGACTTCTCCTCCTTCGCCCTGGGCATCCGCCACAACTTCTAAAGTGGTCTAACCCCAACAAAAAACCCCGATGCCTGCATCGGGGTTTTTTTATGGCTTACTTCTTAAAAACAGGTGCTGCTAACGCTTGAAATAGCTTGTTTTTATCGATAAAGATGCCGAAATCCCTTTATTGGTCAGCGGATTCAGCTCCTTCTTTTTCTACGGGCTTGACAATCAACACCGGCAGATTGGCCCGGTTGAGCACCGCCTGCGACACCGAGCCCATCAGCGCACGCTGCAGCGCGCCCACGCCCCGGGCACCGATGATGAGCATGCTGGCGTTAAAGCTTTCGGCCAGATCCAGCAGTTCGGTGGCCGGTTCGCCCAGGGCGATTTCGCTGGTAAAGGGTACGCCAGCGGCTTGCGCCAAGGCTTCGGCGCTGGCCAGTAAATCTTTGCCCGCTTCCAGGGCCGCGCCGGCAATCAGGTCAGAGTCGTTGGTGGCCAGCTCCAGGAAGGTGGCCGGTTCTTGCACATGCAGCAGGGCCAGCTGGGCGTTCAGGCCGCCTTGCACCAGGGCGATGCCTTGGCGTACGGCTTGCAGGGCGGTGTCAGAACCATCGACGGCGATGGCAAGGGTTTGGGTGTTTTCGTCCATATCGGCCTTTCATGAAAATGCGGTGCCCACTATAACCAGGGATGCGCGGCCCCCAGCAACACGCCAGCGGGTGCAAGGGGCTGGGGCGCGCTATTCGCTCTTCGTTATTCGTGCCCAGCGTTTCGAGTGCGCTTGCGCTTCTGGGACAATAGCGCCCCTATGCTGCAATTTGACCTGCTCACTACCGATCCCGCCAGCCACGCCCGCCGTGGCCGTTTAACGCTGAACCACGGCGTGGTGCAAACCCCCATTTTTATGCCCGTGGGCACTTACGGCACCGTCAAAGGCGTGATGCCGCGCAGCCTTCACGACATGGGCGCTCAAATCATTCTGGGCAACACCTTTCACCTGTGGATGCGCCCTGGGCTGGACATCATGCAAAGCTTTGGCGGCCTGCATGCCTTTGAAAAATGGAATAAGCCCATCCTGACCGACTCGGGCGGCTTTCAGGTCTGGAGCCTGGGGGCGATGCGCAAAATCACCGAAGAAGGCGTGCATTTTCAAAGCCCGGTCAATGGCGACAAGCTGTTCATGTCGCCCGAGGTGAGCATGCAGATTCAGACCGTGCTGAACTCTGACATCGTTATGCAGCTGGACGAATGCACGCCGTATGAAACCAACGGCCAGCTCACGACCGAGGACGAAGCGCGTAAAAGCATGGAGATGAGCCTGCGCTGGGCGCGTCGTAGTCAGGACGAATTTCACCGCCTGAACAACCCCAACGCCTTGTTTGGCATTGTGCAGGGCGGCATGTTCCCCCATCTGCGCCAGGAATCGTTGGAAGCGCTGGTGGCCATGGACTTCCCCGGCTATGCCGTGGGCGGTGTTTCTGTGGGAGAACCCAAGGAGGAAATGCTGCAAATCATGGCCCACACCCCCCACCGCCTGCCCGCGCACAAGCCGCGCTACCTTATGGGCGTGGGCACGCCCGAAGACTTGGTAGAAGGCGTGGCCTGCGGTGTGGATATGTTCGATTGCGTTATGCCTACGCGCAACGCCCGCAACGGCACGGTATTTACCCGCTATGGCGATTTGAAGCTGCGCAATGCCCGCCATAAAACCGACCACCAACCGCTAGACCCCAGTTGCACCTGCCACGCCTGCGCTGGGGTGGAGGGCATCAGTTGGAATGACGGTGGCCGGGGCGGTTTCAGCCGCGCCTATCTGCACCACCTGGATCGCTGCGGCGAAATGCTGGGGCCGATGCTGACCACCATCCACAACCTGCACTACTACCTGAATTTGATGCAAGACATCCGCAACGCGCTAGATGCGGGGCAGTTTGCCCAGTTCCGCACCCAGTTCAAGGCTGATAGGGCGCGGGGCGTGTAATGACGGCCTCATTCTTGCCAGAACATATCCTGCGCGATGTGGCCGATGCCCTGATTTACGCCGATGCCCAAGGCATCATTCGCGCCTGGAACCCGGCGGCCACCGCCTTGTTCGGCTTTACTGAAGCTGAGGCGCTGGGGCAAAGCCTGGACCTCATCATCCCCAAGCATCTGCGTACTGCCCACTGGCGTGGCTACTACGCTGCGCTGAATGCGGGCCATACCCGTTTTGGCGGCCAGGTGCGCACCACGCGCAGCTTGCATAAAGACGGGCGCAAGCTATACGTGGATATGAGCTTTAGCGTCGTCACCAATGGCGAAGGCGAGGTACTAGGCTCCGCCGCCATGGCGCGTGATGCCACAGAGCGCTATCTGGCTGAACGGGCCGAGCGCATTGCCCGGCAGGCTTGAGCCGCTCTTGGCGCAAATACTGGCCACAGTGCCAGCGCCGCCACCA
This sequence comes from uncultured Comamonas sp., assembly GCA_964567385.1. Lineage (GTDB taxonomy): Bacteria > Pseudomonadota > Gammaproteobacteria > Burkholderiales > Burkholderiaceae_C > Comamonas. The sequence continues at coordinate 15,669 of CAZMMM010000008.1, read as the reverse complement.
TATGCTTGAGGCTGTGGCCAGACACCCATTGCCCCGTGGCGGCAAATACCGCGCCATCTCCCAGCTCCAGCAGTTTGGCTAGGGTATAGCAGGCAATCACCAAACCCCAGCGTATGCCTACCTGCTGGGTTTGCACTGGCGCAAAGGCCAACACCAATAACAGCAGCATGCCCCCGCCTTGCAGCAGCGCCCAAGGCAGGGCATTGCCGCTGCTGGCCCAGTATTGCAGGCTGATAAAACCGGCCAGCAAAACCACGGGTGCAGTCACCCAGGCGCTGGCAGCATCTAGGCGCTCGGCCACCGCCAGCCCCAGCAAAGGGGCAAAAATAAACAGCATGCCCAAGCGGTCCCACCATAGGCGGCCATCCTCAGGGGCCAGGTGGTAGTAGCTGGAGCCTAGGCTGGTCAGCCCCAAGCCCAGCACCACGCCCAGCAGCATGGCCTGTTCGGTCAGGCATAGGGCAGGGCGCTGCTGCCACCATTGCCAGCCACCCCACAGGGCGAACAGGGCAAAGGCCAGATTGCTCAACACATCCCCTGCGTAGGGTAAAGCCCCCCAGGGGCGCTGATCGGCAAAGTCGTGGTAGTGGGCAGACTGCTCCACCGCAGGCAGCCACAACGCCAAGAGCAGCAGCAAGCCGGTAAAGCCTAAAAGCGCCCAGCGCCGCTGTTTTATGGAAAAAGCCAGCATCTTCAAAACCTCCGCATCAACAAGATGGGCGGCAGTATCAAATTCAAGCCTGTAAAAGTCACAAAATACGCGCCTGGTCGCAAATAATGGCGTTTTTGGTATTAGAAAACGATACTTTTATGAGCAGCACCGCCCTGATACAAGCCTTGAAGCGCAACCTCAAAACCGCTGGTTGGAGCTATGCCGACCTGGCCCAAGCCTTGGGGCTGGCCCCATCCAGCGTGAAACGCATGTTTTCCAAAGGCGATATGCCGCTGCGCCGGGTGGATGCCATTTGCCAGGCGCTTGGCCTGGAATTTACCGAGCTGGCCCGTCAGGTAGCCGACAGTCAGCCCCTGCTGGGGCAGCTCAGTCTGGAGCAAGAGCGTGCCGTAGTGGCAGACAAGAAGCTGTTGCTCATGGCCATCTGCGTACTCAGCCAATGGACGCTGGAGCAAATCGTGGCGCAATACCGCATCAGTCCTGCCGAAGGGGTGGGGCTTTTGCTGCAACTCGATCGCCTGGGGCTGATTGCCCTGCAAGCCAATAACCGCTACCGGCTCAAGCTGGCCAAAACCTTTCGCTGGCAACCCCACGGCCCCGTGATGCAGTACTTTCGTGAGCATGCCGTGCTGGACTACTTTGGCGGCAGCTTTGCGGGCCAAGGCGAAGAGCTGCTGCTGGTACACGGCAGCATTGCCGCCAGTGCTGCCCCAGCCTTTCAAGAGCGCATGCAGCGCCTGGCCCAGGACTTTGCCCAGCAACACCACAGCGACCAAAAACTACCCGCCCAGCAGCGCCAGGGCTATACCCTGCTGCTGGCCATGCGGGACTGGGAATTTGCAGCTTTTGCGGCCTTGCGGCGGTGAATGTGCTCAACCCAAGTGCAGCGGCGCTGGGTGTGACTTATCAGATGCATACCACTTGACAGGATGGATTGGTAATTTCCCTAGGAAGGGAAATTACTATAAAACCTTAAAAGCTTTTGAAGTAAGCTTTCTGTGTTCGCAATTTGCGCGTCTGTAACGCGTTACCAATCATCTTCAAGAGGAGCAAGCAATGTTGACATGGTCGAATTTCAGGGTTTCGTTTGGTGCAGGTATGTTGTGCCTACTGGCAGCAGGTGCCAATGGCGTGGCAGCGCAGACGGTGAAGGTCGGTATGGTGGTGGGGGTCTCTGGCCCTGGCGCAGATATTGGAGAGAGCATGGTGCGTGGTGCGGACCTGTATCTTTCTCTGCATGCGAAGGATTTGCCCTCTGGCGTGAAGGTGGAGCTGATCAAGCGTGACGATGGCAGCAATGCTGATCGCACCAAGCGCCTTGCGCAGGAGCTGGTAGTTCGTGACAAGGTGAAGCTGCTTACTGGAGTCACGCTAAGTCCGCAGGCCCTGACCATTGCACCCGTGGCGACCGAGGCCAAAGTGCCAACGCTCATCATGAACGCCACAACGGGCTCGTTGACAAGGGCTTCTCCTTACTTTGTACGCTTTTCTTATGCCAACTGGCAGATGGCCTACACCATGGGTGCCTGGGCTGCAAAGAATGACATTCAGAGCGCCTATACATTGGTGGCTGACTATGCCGCAGGTCATGATATGGAGGCTGGTTTCAAGCGCGGCTTTGAAGACAACGGCGGAACCATTGTTGGCTCGGACCGCACTCCCATGGCAACCATGGACTATCTGCCTGCAATGGCGCGAATCAAGGCGGCCTCGCCCAAGTCGCTGTTTGTTTTCACACTCAGCGGTGCACCTAGCATTGCCACGATGAAAGCCTTCCGCGATTCTGGTTTGCAGACAGCAGGTGTGCAGTTGCTCAGCACGGCACAAAACGTATCCGATCAGCAACTGCCCCAGACGGGGCCAGCTTCGCTGGGAATGATTAACAGTGCGGTATATATCGCCACGAGCTCTAGCCCTAGTGCCAAGGCATTTCTTGAGGCCTACCAGAAGGCTTATGGCGAGGCGGCCTATCCAGACCTGCCAGCTGTTGCTGCATACAACAGCATGGAGGCGGTATTCGGCATCATCAAAAAACATGGCCCTGACTTCACTTCTGAGCAGGCCATGGAGGTGCTGACGAGCTGGAAGTCAGCAGATACGCCTGCTGGCCCGATTGCGATTGACCCCGAGACCCGCGACATCATTCATGAGGTCAGCATCGCCAAAATTGAGAAGAAAGGTGACAAGTTCGAGAACGTGGCCTTTGATGTGGTCAAGGACATCAAGGATCCGTGGAAGCAAGCCAATCCTGAGAAGTAACGAGCAGGGAAGCGGAGCGTGAGCGTTCTCAACATTCTTGTAGGCATCGCATTCAGCGGTGCCGCTTATGCCATGGTTCTGTACATGACCTCTGTGGGTCTGTCGGTGACCATGGGGCTGCTCGGAGTTGCCAATCTTGCGCATGGTGCTTTTGCTATGGCTGGAGGCTACTTCCTGGTCACCTTTATGGACAAGCTGGGCTTTGCATTTGGCCTGTCTGTGGTGCTGGCATGTGTTGCCGTTGGTCTGGTCAGCCTGGTCTTGGAGCGCACTCTGTACTCGCGTGTGTACAAGGGAACGGAGCTGGATCAGGTAGTGCTGAGCATGGGGCTGATATTTATGGCCACTGCGGTTGCTCATGTGGTGTTTGGTGCCCAGCCAGTGCGCGTCGCTTTGCCTGATGTGCTGGGCGAGCAGCTGGTGCTGGGCAGCCACTCATTTCCTGCGTACCGCATCTTTCTGATTGCTGCGGGTTTGGCTGTGTTTGGCTTGCTGTGGGTGGCTATTGAAAAAACCCTGGTTGGTGCACGTATCCGGGCAGCTGTGGACAACCGAGCCATGGCAGAGGCCATGGGGCTGAACAGCAAGCGTTTGTTTGCCATTGTGTTTGCCTTGGGCAGTGTGCTGGCAGCCCTGGGAGGCTCTTTGGGGGCGGAGGTCATGGCTATCGAGCCTGAATATGCACTCAAGCACTTGGTGTACTTCCTGATAGTTGTAGCCATTGGCGGCCTGGGCTCGGTGAAAGGCCCTTTCTTTGCAGCATTGTTGCTGGGGGTAGGGGATTCGGCCTGCAAGATTTTGGCTCCTGAATTTGGCGGCATCTTTATTTACGTGGCGCTTTTCATTCTTCTTTTGATTCGCCCCAATGGCTTGTTTGGACGGGTATGAGCACTGATTCCGCTATTAATGAACTTCTGTCGATTCGGCGCTTTCGCCCGATCGAAGCGCTTCCCTGGCTATTGGCCTTGGCAGCGTACTTTCTGTTGCCACAGTATTTGCAGCTGGGGTCGCAGATATTGATCATGGTGCTGTTTGCCCTGTCTTTCGATTTGCTGCTGGGCTACGGTGGCATCGTCACCTTGGGGCATGCCGCTTACTTTGGAGCGGGAGCCTATACCGCAGGCTTGCTGGCTAAGTATGGCTGGGGAGAGCCTCTATCAGCTCTGGCAATTGCTGGTGTGGTGGCTGGTGTCCTGGGGGCTGCTGCTGGGGCCATCATCCTTCGCACCAAGGGCT
>CAZMMM010000008.1:6635-11491 GCA_964567385.1 uncultured Comamonas sp. | reverse complement strand
ACTTCCTTCAGCTGGTTGAAGGCCGAACGGCCCTCGATCACGTCCTTCAGGCGCGGCACGGTGCGGAACGGCAGGTGGGTGGTTTCGCACAGGCCAACCACGCGCTGCATCTGCTGGTTGTTGATGCTGGGCATGGCGGTATCGCTGTTGCTTTTGGAGCTGGCCAATCACGAGGTGGATATCACCGGAGGAGCGGATGGCTTGCAAGGTATGGAGGTTGCGCCCTTATTCGGTCGTTTCCACTTCGACATGTTTGGCAAAACAGCCTACCTCTACGCGCTTGTCATCTTGTTTGCCGCCTGGCTATTTGTACGTCATTTGGTGAACTCGCCATTTGGACGCTCGCTGGTAGGTATTCGTCAAAACTCGGCGCGTATGCAGGCTTTGGGCGTGTCAGTGTGGAAGAGGCAGTTGGCCGCATTCACCATCAGCAGTGCGCTGGCAGGGCTGGCCGGTGCGTTGATGGCGCAAACCAACCAGTTTGTCTCGCTGTCGGTGTTCAGTCTGGAGCTGTCGGGCATTGTGATTGTCATCCTGGTGCTTGGCGGTGTTGGGCGGCTCTATGGTGGCTTTATTGGCACCTTGGTTTACATGGTGGCGCAGGACACCTTGTCTAAGGACCAGCCTGCCTTTTGGCTGTTTTGGATTGGCCTGTTACTGGTATTGACCGTGCTGTTCAATCGAGGCGGCTTGTTAGGTATTGCGGATGCTGTGTTACGCCGCTTGAAGCCGCAGGGGGTGAGCAAATGACACAGCCGATTATTCAAACCAAGCAGTTGGTGCGCAGGTATGGCGGCTTCATCGCCACTGACAACGTGGACTTCTCCATGATGCCAGGTGAGCGGCGTGCCCTGATTGGCCCCAATGGTGCGGGTAAAACGACTTTTCTGAATCTGTTGACAGGACAGGTTACCCCCTCCAGCGGCAGCGTTTGGCTTACTGGTGAAGATGTCAGCAAGGTTGCCATGCACCATCGAGTACGCCACGGTGTGGTGCGCACCTTTCAGCTCAATACATTGCTGCGTGAATCCAGTGTTCTGGAAAATGTGCAACTTGCAGTGCTGGAGCAGCGTGGGGTAGGCGCACGGATGTTTGGCGGTGCTCGCGAGCAGCGTGAAGCGGCAGAAGAGGCCATGGGCATTCTGCAAAAGCTGGGCATGGAGGCACATGCGGGTGATCGAATTTCCGAGCTGGCCTATGGTCGGCAGCGATTGGTGGAAATTGCCATTGCGCTGGCCTTGAAGCCCAAAGTGTTGCTGCTTGACGAGCCTGCTGCCGGTGTACCTCCAGCAGATTCTCATTTGGTGATGGACACCATCGCAAGCTTACCCAGTGATATTGCCGTGCTGATTATTGAGCACGATATGAAGCTGGTTTTTCGATTTGCACAGCAAATCAGCGTCTTGGTACGGGGGCAGATTCTGACGGAAGGCACCCCCGCTGAAATTGCTGCGAACCCACAGGTTCGCGAGGTCTATCTGGGGAAAACGCGTCATGAGTGAGCCTATTTTGATTTGTCATCAGCTGAGCTCTGGCTGGGGAGATACCCAGGTGCTGTCTGATGTTTCGCTGTCGCTGGCTGCCGGGCAGGTGCTGGCATTGCTGGGGCGCAATGGTGTGGGCAAAAGCACATTGCTGTCTAGCGTGGTGGGACGAGCTACGCACAAGAGCGGCAGCATTGTGCTGGATGGGCGCAATATCGAGAAGCTGCCCGTCTATGAGCGGGCCAAGCTGGGCATTGGATTTGTTCCGCAGGAGCGGGAAATTTTCCCCTCCCTGTCAGTGCGCGAAAACCTGCTGGTGGCTGCCAAGCCAGCGGCCAGAGCCAGTGCCAAGCCTTGGAATATGGAGCGTGTGATCGACTTGATGCCCCGTCTTGGCGAGCGCATCAACAATGGTGGTGCGCAGTTGTCTGGTGGGGAGCAGCAAATGCTCAGTATCGGTCGGGCGTTGATGGGCAATCCATCAGTACTGCTGTTGGATGAGCCTATGGAGGGGCTTGCCCCCGTCATTATTGATGGGCTGGTTCAGGCGCTTCATCGGTTGCGCTCAGAGGGTGACCTGGCGATCTTGCTGGTGGAGCAGCATGTCTCGCTTGCACTGGAGTTTACAGAGCGCGTTATCGTGCTCGACCGTGGTGTGGCTGTGTATGACAACGCAGATGGCCATGAGACCCCAGAACCAGCCAAGCTGGAGGCGCTTGTAGGGGTTTCCGAGCATTAAATTGGCCTAAATAACTTACTAAATAAGCTAATTAAATTATATAATTGAGTTTGTGGAATGCGTGTTGAGACAGTTTTTTTGAAAAGTCTTGGCGGTACTAGGCAAGGCGCTTCCCAGGAAATACGAAACAAATTTTTGGAGATATGGATATGTTGAAGACTGGTGCTGAACATCTTGAGTCGCTGCGTGATGGGCGCGTGGTTTTTGTGGGTGGTGAGCGTGTCACAGACGTGACAACACACCCAGCTTTTCGCAATGGTGCGCAGTCCATTGCCGCCATCTACGACATGAAGGCTGCGCCTGAAAACCGTGATGCCATGACTTTTGAAGAAGGTGGCGAGCGTTACAGCGGCTACTTCTTGCGTGCACGCAGCAAAGAGGATTTGGAGTTTCGCAGCGGTGTACACCGTGCCATTGCTGCGCAGACGTATGGCATGTTTGGCCGTTCACCTGACCATGTTGCCAGTTTTGTGACAGGCATGAGCTTGGCCCCCGAGGTTTTTGGCAAGTATTCCGACAATCTGCTGGCCTATTACGAGCATATGCGCAGAAATGATATCTACGCCACCTACGCCATCATTCCACCCCAGGCGGGCCGTAATCCTGAGCCTTATCGCAAGCTGAATATTCCAGTGCCCACTTTGCGCGTGGTGCGTGAGGAAGATGATGGCCTGGTGATTTCCGGCCAGAAAATGCTGGCGACCGGTGCGGCCTATACCAACGAAATCTGGATTGGCAATATCACCCCGTTGGCCCCTGATCAGGCTGAACAGTCCATCACTTGCGCTATTCCTTGCAATGCGCCTGGGCTGGAGCTGTGGTCGCGCAAACCACTGGCACGCGAGGTTTCTTGTGATTTTGAAAATCCTTTGGCCTACCGTTATGACGAGTCCGATTGCATGCTGCTGTGCAACGAAGTCAAAGTGCCGTGGGAAAAGGTGTTTGTGCATAACGACAATGCCCTGGCCAGCCAGATTTATGTAAAAACACCCAGTCACACTTACGGCAATCACCAATCCAATGTGCGCTTTCATACAAAGATGCAATTGATTGTTGGCATGGCCAGCAAGATTACCAAGGCTTCGGGTGCAGACCAGGTACCAGCAGTGCGCGAAACCTTGGGCAAACTGGCTGCTTGGGAGGCGATGTTGAATGCGGCTATTTACGGCCAGATTCAAGCCGCAGAGGAATGGCCGACACAAGGTTATTGGTGCTTTAACCGACGCTTCCAATATGCGGCTTTGAATTGGTGCACTGAAAACCATTCGAGCATCATTGACCAGTTGCGCGAGCTGTGCGGCGGCAGTGTGTTTCAGATGCCAGCGGACATCTCTGTCATGGGCGATGCGCACATGCGCTCGCAGTTTGAAAAATACTGGACCACGCCGCAGACAGAGGCAACGGAGCGCATGAAGCTCTACAAACTGGCTTGGGATTTGACGGGCTCGGAGTTTGCCGGTCGCCACCAGCAGTACGAGAAGTTTTATGCCGGAGCCTCCTTCGTCGTGCGTAACTATAACTATATGCACACGGACTGGAGCGCTCTGGAAGGCGTGCCAGAGCGTCTGCTCAATAGCTACGGCGTACCTGCCCAATATCTTTGAAGCCAATATGCTGCCAGTGACAGGAGACATGGATATGGGAAATACAGAAAAAACTTACCCGACGATTGAGCGTAATGAGCTGCGTGCTGCACTGGGGTTGTTCCCCACAGGTGTTGCTGTAGTGACGGCAGGCGAAGAAGGGGTGGAAAGTCGTATTGGGATGACGATTACCTCTTTCAACTCTGTCTCATTAGACCCGCCGCTAGTACTGTTTTCGATTGATAAACGGGCACTGAGCTTGCCAGTGCTGCGCCAGTCCAAAATGTATAGCATTAATGTGCTGGGTGAGGAGCACGAGCATATATCCGCCAAATTCGCTACAGCCAAGGGTGATAAGTGGAATGGCACAGATATAGATACGCATGACAATCTGCCTTTTACGCTGTCTGATTCAATCATATCGTTTCAGTGTGCTTTTCATGCTGAATATGATGGTGGTGATCACCTGATATTTGTGGGTCGTGTTTTAAATATCCACAGAAAAGAGAGTAGTGCGCCGCTGGTATTTTTTGGTGGGCGTTATGCGCAGTTGCAACGGCCTGTAGCTGCTGTGTTGGGTTGATATTGTTTTTAAGGAGTAATGAAAATGGCTGTCAATAAAGCTCATCATGAGTTTCATAAAATTGATCTGAATGCGCCTGGCTGGAAGCTGCCAGCGGGCTATGCCCCGGACTCTGGGGCCTTGGAGCTGATTATTTCCGGCGCATTGGACACGGTCAACAAGACGGGGAGCCGTACACGCATCCTGCGCTTTCCTCCTGGGCTAGCCACCTATGAAGCCATCGTGCATGACTATTGGGAGGAGGTGTTCATGCTTGAAGGTGACATGACAGTAGGTGCTGATGCCGATGGCAACGGTGGGGAGTCCTTTGAGGGCTATACCTATGCGGTGCGTCCTCCAGGAGCCTGGCATGGCCCATTCCGCTCGAAGAATGGCTGCTATCTGCTAGAGACGCACTACTACGATCCTGCTTGATGAGGAGCCGAGCCTTGGAATGGGCCACAATCATTGGTTTCGTCAGAACTACT
>CAZMMM010000008.1:0-6592 GCA_964567385.1 uncultured Comamonas sp. | reverse complement strand
CGTTTACTCTTGGCCCAACGGTATCTTTGCAACCCCTTTTGGAAAAAGGCCATCAACCAGATGGCACATTCCGTCAATTGCTTTACGACATCCATGTTGTAGCGGGTCTTCTGGAGTCAGCGCGTGAATATCTGGCTGGGCGACTAGGAGTTTCTTCATCCCAATACAATATTATTATGGTGGTGGCCAGGCAAGGGGCGGAAAATGGGGTGAGTGTCAGTGATGTTGCCACAAGGCTTGGCGTGACAGGTGCTTTTGTAACCAACGAAGTGAAAAAGCTCGTCAAAGACGGCTTTATTCATAAAAAACCCAACTATAACGACAGGCGCAGTGTTTTACTTAGCTTGACCCCAGACGGATATGAGCGTGTTAAGTCAATAGAGGCGGATATTGTCTCAGTGAATGATCGCCTTTTTGGCTCTATGTCGAAAGCAGATTTTCAGCACCTGGCCAGAATTGTTGGATCTCTGGTGGGTGGTTTTGGTGAGACAGTTGCTGTTTTGAAAGCACTTTCTGCCGAATCTGCAAAAATGAATCGCCTAGCCTGATATCCAAAGGCAAGAGAGAGGCTGATTCATTGGGTTCAATGGGGTGAGTACGCGCCTGGAGTGATCATTTTTTGGAAACTCTATGCTTTATTTCTCTGGTGTTACTACGCAAGCCAATGGCGACTCGGGCAGCAGGGTCTTGGCCGTTGAGCCACGCCGCTTCATTATTGCGGGCTGGACAGGACGTGATGTGGCCGCTATTGAGCACCATATCGAGGAGCTGCAAGCGCTGGGCGTTCCGCGCCCCTCCAGTGTGCCGCTGTATTACCGTGCAGGAGCCAACCTGTTGAGTCAAGCGACCGAGCAAGAGGTGATTGGCTCAGACAGCTCTGGCGAGGCGGAGCCTACATTGTTTTTTGCCGAAGGTGAGTGGTGGCTGACGGTGGGCTCAGACCATACGGACCGTAATGTCGAGAGTTACTCGGTTGCTGTGTCCAAGCAGATGTGCCCCAAGCAAATTGCTACGGCTGCATGGCGCTGGGCGGATGTCGCTGGCTATCAAGATGAGATTGAGCTGGAGTCCAGCATTTTTGAGGATGGCCAATGGGTCAAGTACCAAAGTGGCACGCTGGCCTCCATCCGTCCTCTGGCAACGCTGCGTGACGGAATTTTTCAGGCGAAAGACAAAGAGGAGTTGTCTGGCTATTTCCTGTTCTGTGGCACCTTGGGCGCAATACCGAATGCTGAAGGTGCAGGTATCCGCCCCGCACAACAGATGCGTATTGCGCTGCGTGACCCGCGAACCAATCGCTCTATCGTGCACAGCTACAGCGTCAATACGCTGCCGGTGATTGCATAGCAGGTTTGCTGCCATGAGTCATAGCATTTCAGAAATCAGGGCGCGAATCCTGCGCCGCGAAACCAGTCATGAACAAGTCGTCGCCCAGGCGTTGGAGCAAGCTGCACAGGCCAATGCACAGCATGTATTCACCGCCGTGTATGCCGATGCCGCGTTAGCGGCTGCGCGGGCCGCAGATTTACAGCTTGCGGCGGGTATCCGCCTTCCCGCGCTGGCAGGCTTGCCGGTTTCGGTGAAGGACTTGTTTGATGTGGCAGGAGAGGTAACGCAGGCGGGCGGTATTGTGTACCGCGATGCACCCGCCGCTGCCGTAGATGCCGCTGCCGTGGCCCGCTTGCGAGGGGCGGGGGCGGCCATTATCGGCAAGACCAATATGACGGAGTTTGCTTTCTCTGGTGTGGGCATCAACCCCCACTATGGCACGCCTGTTAATCCGTCAGATACGGCGGTGGAGCGTATTCCAGGAGGCTCTTCTTCGGGTGCAGCTGTTTCAGTGGCCTTGGGTCTTGCAGTGGCTGGGCTGGGCTCTGATACGGGTGGCTCGATTCGCATCCCTGCTGCTCTATGTGGTCTGGTGGGTTTCAAGAGTACGCAGTCTCGTGTTCCACGGGAGGGGGGCTTGGAGCTGTCACGTACCTTGGATACCGCCTGCGCCATGACGCGCACTGTGGCTGACTGCCTCACGGTAGATGCGGTCTTGGCAGGGGCTCCGTTGAAAATCAAACCGCGCCCACTGGCTGGCATGCGGCTGGCGGTGCCCAATGCCGTGATGTTTGATGGGATTGACGCACAGGTAGCCCAGGCCTTTGAGCGAGCATTGGGCTGGCTCTCCAGCGCGGGAGCCAGCATCATAAAAATTGGCTTTGAGGAGTTGGCCGAGATACCACGTTTGAACTCACCAGGTGGCTTCTCTGCCATTGAAGCCTATGCCGTGCACCGTGAAAAATTCACGCAGTGCAGGCATGATTTTGATGCGCGTGTGGCCCAGCGCATTGAGTTGGGCAGCAGTGTCAGCGCTGCTGGTTACATTGCGATGCAAGATGCACGCGCTGCCTGGATTCAACGGGTGGAGGCTGTTTTGGCACCTTTCGATGCCTTGCTCAGTCCTACGGTTCCTATCATCGCCCCAGAGATTGCCAAGCTGGTGGCCAGCGATGAGGCGTTCTTCAAAGCCAATGGGCTGCTGCTGCGCAATACCTTCGCGATTAACTACTTGGATGGCTGTGCCTTTAGCCTGCCTTGCCATCAGCAGGGGGCGTTGCCCGTGGGGTTAATGCTGGCATCCACCAGAGGGGCAGATGCTGCGTTGGCATCGGTGGCGCTGGCGGTGGAGGCTGCGCTGAATGCCAAACGTTAGCCATAGCCACTAGATTCGGGCGGGATGGAGCAAGGGGTATGGATTAGTACATCCATACCCCTTGTTCTTTTAATCAAAAAGTATCTGGCTTACTTCTTGGCCGCGCTCGCCTTTTTAGCGGCAGTCTTTCTGGCAGGAGCCTTGGCTGCTGGCTTGCTGGCCGCTTTTTTGGCGGCGGGCTGGGCTGCCGGGCTAGGCGCTTCAGCCTTTGCAGCGGCAGCAGGTTTGGCCGCAGTGGCTTTCTTGCTGCTGGTCTTGGCCTTTGGGGCTACCACGGGGCTGACGGCCTGGCGCACCATGTCGCTGGTGGCCTGAGCGGCGGCTTTGGTGAAGTCGCTGGCCATATTGGTGGCCTGTGCCATGGCGGCTTGGTGTACTGGGTCTTGCATCACCTGAGTGGCAATTTGCTGGAACTGCTGGGTCAACGCCCCCCACCACTGCATAGCTTGGGCGGCCATAGCGGGGGTGGGGTCAGATTCCGTAGCTTGTGCGTCGCTGTTGTCTGGCGCTGCTTGGCTGGGTGCTGGTTCAGCAGCGGGGGCCGTAGGTGCGGCCGCGCTGGTGGTGCTGTCCATAGGCCAGTTGGAGGCACTGCCTGTGGCTGCGCTGGACGGGTTAGCGCTGCTGCTGCCGCCGCTTTCTGCGCCAAAGCCAAACGCCTTGGCAAATTCGCCCATGTTGACGTTCATGTCTTGCAGGGTGGACAGGGTCATTTTCTGCACTTGCAGGGCTTGGATGGTGGCAGTCAGGCCACGGCTGTTCTGCTCCAGCCAGAACTGCACGGACTTGAGTTCGTCAATACGCTTGTCGATTTCTTCCACGCTGACGGTGGGGGCCACCCAGTTGGCAAAGGGCGGCAGGCCTGCGCCTGTGCTTTGGCTGGTTTTGCTCAGCTGCTGCAAAAAGTCATAGCCAGGAATGAATTGGCCAAAGTTAAAGCCGTTGTTGTTGCTCATATTGCTTATCCACTTTCTTGCATAAGGTCAGACAAAGAGTGTCCAGCAGCTTACCGCATTGCAAGGCGGTGTGTAGCGGTCAGTGCCCGTGATGTTGCTCATCATGGTCTGCATGCTGCCCCTTCTTGGGGGTGAAGCGCTGCACCGGCATTTGCAGGCTGTGCTCGTGGGGTTGGCCCTGGGCATCTTGTAGCTTGAGGGTGACGGCAATCTCGCTGCCTTCTTGTAGCGGTGCTGCCAGCTGCATAAACATCAGGTGGTGGCCACCGGGTTGGAGGGCCACGGTTTGGCCAGCAGGCAGGTCTAGGCCGTCGATGGCACGCATGCGCATGACATCGCCCTCCATACGCATTTCGTGCAGTTCGCTGTGGCCGGCGGCGGGGGTGCTCACACCCACCAAGCGCATAGGCTCTTGTGCGGTAATGCGCAAAAAGCCCCCACTGGCCTGCTGCCCCGGCACGCTGGCACGCGCCCAAGGCTGCTCAATCTGGATAGGGGCTTGCGCCCAGGCTGTGCTGGCGGCCAGGCCCAGGCAGGCAACAGCAGTACGCAGAACACGAAAAGAGGCGGGCAAGGTGATGGGCTGCATGGTGGCTCCGAGTGGGTAAAAACCCGTATCTTAGAGCATGCGCAAAATAGCTGCCTTTGACAGGTAGCGTTGATGCCGCCATCAAGTTAAAAACTCCCCTGCCAAAAACCGCAGCAAGCCGCTGCTGCGCTGGGTAGGGTGGGCGCAGGCTTGCGCCAACAAGCCGGGGCGCTGGGCAAACAAGCTGAAACGTGCTTTGGCGCGGGTGATGCCGGTATAGACCAGCTCACGCCCCAATACACTGCCTGCGCTGGCTGACAGCACGAGCGCGGTGTGGGCAAATTCCGAGCCTTGGCTTTTATGCACCGTCATGGCAAAGGCGGTTTCGATATGCGCCAGGCGCGCCACGCCCACGCTGCGCAGTTGCTCGCCATCCGCAAAATACACGCGCAACTGGCCGCTGGGGCTGGGCAGGCATAGGCCTATATCGCCGTTAAATACACCCAGGGCGGGGTCGTTGCGCGTAATCATCACGGGGCGGCCGCTATACCAAGGGCCGTCTTTTTTGAGCCATTTTTTTTCCACCAGCAGGCGCTCTATGGCTTGGTTTAAGCCCGCCACACCCCACTCACCTTCGCGCACGGCGCACAGCAGCCTAAAGCTTTCAAAGGCTTGCAGCACCTGGCGCACCCAGTGTTCGTGCAGCTCGGGCTGCGGGCTGTACTGGGGCAGTAGGGCGCAATAGTCTTGGTAGCTCGCGGCTTGGTTTTGCACTGCCATGCGCCAAACACGCTCTATGCCTTTGCCCTGCTCTTGGTAAAGGCTGGCATCGGTGCAGCCGTCCAGCACCTGCTGCGCCAGTTGACCTTGACCGTGGTTCACGGCCTGTGCGAGCTGCCCAATCGGGCCACCAAAGCGGCGGCTATGGCGCAGCATGACCGTGCATTGCGCCAAGGCGCTGCCCTGCGCATGACAAAACTCTTGTGGAATTTGCTGGCCCGCCACGCGCAAGGCATAGGCGGCGGTAGCGGGCTGGTAGTGGCCTGCTTGCGCGTCTTGGCACAGGTCGCCCAGCACGGCCCCGGCTTCTACCGAGGCCAGTTGGTCTTTATCCCCCAAGATGATGAGGCGGGCGCTGGGCGGCAGAGCATCCAAGAGCGCTGCCATCATCTCCAAATGCACCATAGAGGCTTCGTCCACGATGAGCACATCCACCTCTAGGGGCTGGCCGCTGTGGTGGCGCATTTGGCGGCTATCCGGCCTTGCCCCCAGCAGACTATGCAGGGTGCGGGCTGCACCGGTGCGCTCTACCAAGCTGGCTAAATCCAGGGCTTGCTCTACGCTGGCGGGCAGGTCTTGCAGGGCTTGGTCAATCGATTGCTTCAGGCGGGCAGCAGCTTTACCTGTGGGCGCAGCCAAGGCCACGCGTAGTTGCTCGGGTTGCTCGGCCATGCCAAACAGCAGCGCCAATAGGCGGGCGGCGGTATAGGTTTTGCCTGTGCCGGGGCCGCCGGTGATGATGCTCAGGCGCTTGCGCAGTGCCAGGGCGCAGGCCAGCTTTTGCCAATCGCAAGAGGCGGCGTTGGCACCGACACTGCCTGGGGCGGGGGGAAAAAGCTGCTCCAGCCAAGCCTGGGCGCGGGCTTCATCGACCACATCCTGCTGCTGGCTACGCGCCTGGATATGGCTGGCTACTTGGCGCTCGTAATGCCAATAGCGGCGCAAGTAAAGCAAGGGCTGACCACTGCCTACACCCGAGAGCACCATAGGCTGGCCTTGGTCGGCATCTTCACCAGCTCTACCTACGCTACGCACCAAGGGGCTGGCCGCAATGGCCGTTAGCCAATCGCCCAACTGCGTGGGCAATTGCTGCCACTGGGCGCTCAAGGCGGCTTGCGCCTGGCTATCCCAGCCCAGCAATTGCTGGGGTTGCTGCAGCAAAGCTGCCAGCGGCAAACAGCTATGGCCGCGCCCCTCCATGTGTGCCAGCAAAGCGCTAGCCATGAGCAAGCACGGTGCGGCCTGCGGGTCTTGCGCCTGCACAAACTGCATCCAAGCCACATCCAACTGGCGCAGCAGCCCCTCTTGCTGCCAAGCGTGCAACTGCTCGGCCAGCGGCAGTGCCGCATCTTCTGGGGCGAAGAGGTCTAGGGTGAAAGTGTTTGTGGTCATGCTTGGGATTTTGCCTTGCCCTTGCACACTGGCATACATAGATACACAAGTAGATAGCACAACGGCGAACGTGTCTGCGGTAAGCTGCGCGGCGCAGGGCGCACTGAGCAGCCCCACTACACACTGTTTCTATATAACGACCACTCTTTTATGGCCATCAAAAAATCTGATCTTTACAGCTCCATTTGGGCCTCTTGCGACGAACTGCGCGGCGGCATGGATGCCAGCCAA
>CAZMMM010000007.1:11463-18456 GCA_964567385.1 uncultured Comamonas sp. | reverse complement strand
TTGGTGCCATAGGTGGAGTAATACAGAACAGCAAGACGTACAGACATGGTGAATCTCCTATCAAAAAACAATCTGAATGAACTATTGATGCCTTTCAGTGTATTGTTTTGAAAATCAAAGATAAACTACCAAAATATCGATAAACAATCCCATTTTTGAAACAATGATTGTGGATGACTGCCCATGATTGCCAATGACTTGATTGTGTTTACCCATGTGGTCGAGGCCGGCAGCCTGACTGCCGCCGCTGACCGCCTGGGCCTGCCCAAGGCCACCGTATCGCGGCGCTTGACCAGCTTGGAAAACGCCCTGGGTGAGCGGCTGCTGCAACGCAGTACCCGCCGCCTGAGCCTGACCGAGTTTGGCCAGCACATGCTGGAACACGCCCAGCGCCTGCGCGATGCCAGCGACGCTGCTGACGCTCTGGCCCAATACCGCCAAACCGCGCCGCAAGGGGTATTGCGGGCATCGTTTCCGCCAGAGTTTCATGAGCTGCATTTAACAGAAGTGCTAACGCGCTATGCCCAGCGCTATCCGCAGGTGCGCTTGACACTGGATTTATCCCCACGCCGTGTTGACTTGCAGGCCGAGCGCTTTGATCTGGCCGTGCGCGCTGCCAGCCGCCTGCCTGATGACAGCAGCCTGGTGGCGCGCCACATCATCAGTATGCGCCACGGCCTGTACGCCAGCCCGGACTATCTGGCCCTGCATGACTGGCCCCAGCAGCCAGCAGATTTGTTGAAGCACACCGCCCTGGCCCTGGTCACCAGCGCAGGCGAGCTGCAACCCTGGCGGCTGACCAGCCCTGACTCCCCGCCCTGGGAGGGCCTGCCCCAGCAGGCGCATAGCGCCAACTCTCTGGGCTTGCAGCAGGCACTGGCCGCGCAGGGCCTGGGCATAGTGGGCCTGTCTGAACGCTTTGCCCAGCCGCTGGTGGAAAAAGGCTTGCTTAAAAGAGTGTTGCCCGACTGGCAACTACCGCCCACAGTGGTGTGGTGCGTGACCCCTGGGCGCGACTTGCTGCCCCAGCGCACCACGGCGTTTATTGAGGTGCTGAAAGAAGTGTTGCAGTCACCAGATGGCGAGTGCTAACCCCCTGCTCGTAAACACGTTCTCAGGGCGCAGGGGTCTTGGGCTTAAAGCTGCAATAAGCCGCCACACTGCACTCCCAACAGCGCGGCTTGCGTGCCTGGCAGATATAGCGACCCAGCAAAATCAGCCAATGGTGGGCGTGTTGCAGGTACTCAGGCGGAATGCGTTTGAGCAGCGCCTGCTCCACCGCCAGCGGGGTTTTACCCGGAGCCAGCCCGGTGCGGTTGCCCACCCGAAAAATATGCGTATCCACCGCCATGGTGGGCTGGCCAAAGGCCACGTTCAGTACCACATTGGCGGTTTTGCGGCCCACGCCGGGCAGGGTCTCTAGCGCCTCGCGGGTGTTGGGCACCTCGCCGCCAAACTGCTCTAGCAGGATGTGGCAGGTCTGCATTAAATGCTTGGCCTTGCTGCGGTACAGACCAATGGTTTTGATATGGCTCTCCAACCCTTCCAGCCCCAGGTCGATGATGGCTTGCGGCGTATTCGCTACGGGAAACAGCACCCGCGTAGCCTTGTTGACCCCCACATCGGTCGCCTGGGCGGACAGCAGCACAGCGGCTAGCAGCTCAAAATTGCTGCTGTATTCCAGCTCAGTTTCGGGGTGGGGATTGGCTGCTTGCAAGGTGGCAAAAAACAGAGGGATATGGCTTTTTTTCATGCTTGTCGAAGCGCTTGACTGCGCTGCTGCTCTGGCGTGGCTAAGATGCGGGTTTGCTTGCCACCATGCTGCCACATCTGCCGCATGGTGGTTTTTAATGGTTTGAACTCGGCATTATTTACGAAGAGGTTGGTATGGAACTGGAACAACAACTGGCAAAGCGTTTGGACTTGGTAGAGACATCAGCCATTCGGGAACTGTTCAAGCTGCTGGGCAAGCCCGGCATCATCAGTTTTGCGGGCGGCTTTCCCGATAGCGCCCTGTTTGATGTGGCCGGTCTGCAAGCCGCGAGCCAGCAAGCGCTGGCCGAGCACCCTGGCCTGGCCTTGCAATACGGCGCAACCGAGGGCTTTGAGCCACTGCGCCAGCAAATTGCCGCCTTTATGCAATCCAAAGGCGTTGCTGAACTGGCTCCGCAGGACATGCTAGTGACCACCGGCAGCCAGCAAGCGCTGGATTTGCTGGGCAAATGCCTGATTGACCCCGGCGATAAGGTGATTGTGGAAGGGCCGACCTTTCTGGCCACCATCCAATGCTTTCGCCTGTACGGGGCAGAAGTTATCAGCGCACCAATTGATGCCGATGGCCTGCAAGTCGATGCACTAGAGGAAATGATTGTTCAGCACCGCCCCAAGCTGATTTACACCATCCCCACCTTTGGCAACCCCAGCGGTGCAACCCTGCCCCTGGAGCGGCGCAAGCGCCTGCTAGAGCTGGCCGCCCGCCACCAAGTCATGCTGGTAGAAGACGACCCCTATGGCGACCTGTACTTTGACGCAGCGCCACCCCCCAGCCTGCTGGCCCTGTCTGCCCAAGTACGCGGCAGCCGCGACTTTCTGGCGCATTGCGGCAGCCTGAGCAAGATACTCGCTCCCGGCCTGCGCATTGGCTGGCTGGTTGCCCCCCAGGCGCTGCTGGCCAAGGCGGTGATGTGCAAGCAATTCTCTGATGCCCACACCAGCACCTTTGCCCAAGCCACAGCGGCGCAGTATCTGGCCGGTGGCCACCTGCCCGCTGCCTTGACACGGGTGCGCCCCGTCTATGCCCAACGCGCCCAGGTGATGATGCAAGCGCTGCGCCAAGAACTGGGCGATGCTGTGCGCTTCACCCCCCCGCAAGGCGGCCTGTTCCTGTGGCTGCAACTAACGGGCGCTGGCGGCAAGCTGACCGATGCCGGTGAATTTGCCAAACGTGCTATCGAGCAGGGCGTGGCCTTTGTGCCCGGTGCCCCCTTCTTTAGCGACAACCCCGACCACAGCAGCCTGCGCCTGTCTTTTGCCACCGCCAACGAAGACAGCATCCGCGAAGGCGTACAGCGCCTGGCCAAGGCCCTGGCATGAGCGCTGCCCAAAACGCAGAAGAGCTGGCTTTGCTGCACCAGCGCCTAGAGGCGCTGGAAATCAAGGCCAGCTACAACGAAGACCTGCTGGAAACGCTGAACCTGACGGTCTATCGCCAGCAGCAGGCCATAGACCTGCTGGTGCAGGAAATACGCCAACTGCGCGACACGCTACCCGCCCCCGGTAGCAGCGGCCCGCGCAGCTTGCGCGATGAATTGCCGCCGCATTATTGAGAAGCGTGGGACGCTAGGGGATTTTCTCGGTCTTGGTCGTCGCGATGCTCTTACCTTCCGTTGTGTTGCTGCACTGTCATCGAAACCAGCTTTACTGCGATAGGACGCACGACCACTACGCTGCAAAAGGCTACGGGCATGCCAAACATATAGGCCTTTATGACCGAGTTCCAGTAGCTGTCACCCAAGCCGGCTTGTAAGGCAACGATAGCGCAACACATGAGAAGGTCCATGAGGGCTGCCATATAAAACGAAAATACGACCGAGGTAAAGCGATTTGGTAGCTTTCGGAAGAAAGTCCGAGGCTGGTTTTTTAAGTTTGGCTGCTCGACCGTGAAGGACACCATCCGCGCCACAAGAGGACGTACCAACAAAATGCTCAAGAATGCGACGGGTACAGCACTAGCGTAGGTATGCAGCACTCGGCCAAGGTAGCCAAAGGACACCCCCGTTTGCACGGCCACGATGGTGAAGGACATCAAGCAACCCATCATGACCGCCATAAAGAAAGCGAAGGCCACAGGGGTAAAACGCTGAGAAAGTTTTTGCATAACAACCATGGTTGATAAAATCAACTATTATACACAATAGTTGATTAAGTCAACTAAATGACCATGACAGAACGAAACACCATTGATATTTGGGAAAGCTTGCACCAAATCACACACCTATTCAGGGACCGCATGCTGGCGCACCTGCATCAAATGCATGCCGAGCTAGGCTTGCTAGAAATGCGTGTGGTCATCATGGTTGGCGAACAACCGGGGATTACTCAAAAGGAACTGACCGAGCGAAGCCAGGTGGATAAAGCGCAGATGACTCGGACTTTGACGCAAATGGAGGACAGGCAATGGCTGCAAAGACGTCCCGATGACATTGACCGTCGTATCCGTCGCCTTGACTTGAACGTGAGAGGCTTAGAGCTTTACAAAGACCTTCAAACGTGGAGAGAGGAGCTAGTCCGACAAGCTTTTGGCTTTTGGACTCCTGAATCATTTCAGGACTTGCAAACGTCACTGCGTGTGCTTAAAAGCGATTGCACTGCCGAACATGCTGCAAGTAAATAGCGCACTTCGTTAAGCGCGGAGTGATAGCCTCTTGCATCCCAAAACCTCCCCTTACCCCACCACCAGCAACTGCATCAACTCCTGCTCCAGCGCTGTTTGGCGGGCGCTGTGTTGCAGCTGGGGGGCGTGGATGAGGAAGCTGTCTTCCACGCGCTCGCCCAGGGTCATGACTTTGGCTAGCTGCACATTCAGGCCGTGGCGCGCCAGCACGCAGGCGATGCTGTAGAGCAGGCCGGCGCGGTCGCTGGCGCTGATGTGTAGTAGCCAGCGCTGGGATTTTTCATCGGGTTGCAGGCTGACATGGGGGGCCATGGGAAAGCTGCGCACGCGCCGCGAGGCTTTGCGGCGCATGGGGGGGGGCAGGGCGGCGCTGGGGTGTAGGGCCAGGGGTAGCTCGTGCTCGATGCGCTGCATCCAGGCTTGCAGGAAACCTTGCAGGGCAATATCGCTGGGGCGCTCCTGGCAGCTGACTTGAAAGCTGTCCAGCGCCCAGCCCAGTTCGCTGGTGTGGATGCGGGCGTGGATAACGGATAGGCCCGCTTGGTCAAAATAACCGCAGATGCGGGCAAACAGGTCGTGCTGGTCGGGGCTGTACACCAGCACTTGCAAGCCTTGCCCAGCCTGAGAGGCGCGGGTGCAGACGATGGGCGCTGTACTGTGCAGGTGGGCGTGCAGCATTTGTGCATGCCAGGCGATGTCTGCTGCTTCGTGCCTTTGCCAGTAGGCGGTGCCCAGGGATTGCCAAAAGCGTTGATAGGCCGCCCGGGTGGCGGCGGGTAGCTCGGGCGGTAGTTGCGCCCAGACTTGGGCCAGGCGGGTGTTGGCCACATGCTCTGGCGCGGCGGGCTGGTCGGCTGTGAGCATGTGATAAGTGGCTTGGTAGAGGTCTTGCAGCAGCTTGTCTTTCCAGGCCGTCCATATCTTGGGGCTGGTTCCGCGAATGTCGGCCACGGTCAGCAGGTAGAGGGCGCTTAGGCGCTCGGGCGTGCCTACCTGCTCGGCAAAGGTGCGCACGATGGTGGGGTCGTTGGTGTCCTGCTTTTGCGCCACTGTGCTCATTAACAGGTGCTCGCGCACTAAAAACTCTACCAAGTCTGCATCGGCTGCTTGCATGTGGTGCTGGCGGGCAAAGCGGCGTACTTCAATGGCGCCAATGGTGCTGTGGTCGCCCCCTCGGCCCTTGCCTATGTCGTGAAACAGGGCCGCCAAAAATAGCAGCCAGGGCTGGCTCCAGCGGCTGGCCAGTTGGGAGCACAGGGGGTATTCATGGGCAAACTCGGGCTGAAAGAAGCGGCGCATATTGCGCAGCACCATCAGGGTGTGCTGGTCCACGGTATAGGCGTGGAACAGGTCGTGCTGCATCTTGCCCACAATGCGCCGAAACGACCACAGATAGCGGCCCAGCACTGAGGTGTCATTCATCAGGCGCAGCACCTGGGCCACGCCTTGGGGTTGTTGCAGGATGCGGATAAAGCAGCTGCGATTAGCGGGCAAGCGCCGCCATTGGGCGTTCATGCTTTCGCGGGCGTTGTACAGGGCGCGCAGGGTGCGGGCAGACAGGCCGCGCAGGCCGGGCGTGGTTTGCAGGGTGAGGAAGGTGGGCAAAATCGCCTCGGGGCGGTGCTGGTAGATGTCCACACAGGCCACGTCCAGCAGACCGTCCTGGTCGGCAAACCAGTCGTTGATGGGCAAAGGCGCGGCGCGGCTGGGGTGCAGGCGGGCGTGGATGTTGAGCAGCACAATTTGCTGCAACTGCATCACGGCCTTGGCCGCCCAGTAGTAGCGGCGCATCAGCTGCTCGCTGGCGCGTACCGGGTGGCTTTGTCCGCGTGGTGTGTGGTCGCGCAGGCCCAGCTTGTGGGCGACGGTGGTTTGCAGGTCAAACAGCAGGCGGTCTTCACGCCGCCCGGCCTGGATATGCAGACGGGCGCGGATGTGGCCCAGCACGGCCTCGTTGCGCTCTAGTTGCTGGGCTTCCAGGGCGGTAATGATGCTGGTGTTGACCAAATCGGCCCAGCTATTGCCCAGCCCAGCGGCTTGCGCTACCCAGAGGATGGTGTGCAGGTCGCGTAGCCCGCCGGGGGATTCCTTGCAATTAGGCTCCAGGGTGTAGGGGCTGTTGTGAAAGCGCTGGTGGCGCTGGCGCAGCTCACGCTGTTTGGCCTGAAAAAAGTCGGCGGGTGATAAGTCTGCGCCCAGCTGCTCGCGCAGGGATAGAAACAGCTTGGCTGCGCCCATGACCAGGCGGGCTTCAAGCATGGCGGTTTGGGCGCTGATGTCCTCTTGCGCCAGCGCCAGGCATTGCGCGATGCTGCGCACGCTGTGGCCAATCTCTAGCCCGGCATCCCAGCAGGCGCTGACGAATTGCTCAATGGCGGTGTTGAAAGCAGCGTCAGCCTGGGCGTTTTCTGGCACCAGTAGCAGTACATCTACATCAGATTCTGGGTAGAGCTGGCTGCGCCCGTAGCCGCCTACAGCCACAACGGCAACGCCCTCTGGCAGGGCGCAGCAGTGGCGCAGGCTGATGAGTAGTTCGTCAACCAGCAAGGTGCGCTGCAGCAGCAGTAGCTTTAAGCGGCGGGCGCTGGTTTGGGGGCTGG
>CAZMMM010000007.1:4017-11453 GCA_964567385.1 uncultured Comamonas sp. | reverse complement strand
CCAGCAACTGGGTGTTAAGCGCCTGTTGGCTGGCCTGGTGTTGTTGGCGCAAAGCCGCCAGGCGTTGAGGTAGAGGCATGGCGGTGGGTGCGTGAGGCAGTGGCGCAGAATCAGGTGCGGATGCTGCTGATAAAGGCAGGTGGCGGTGGCGAGCCGTCTGACCAGGTGAGGATGTCGTAACCCGTGGGGGTGACGGCCAGCATCAGCTCCCACTGGGCAGACAGGCTGCGGTCTTTGGTGACGATGGTCCAGCCGTCGCGCCCTTGCTCTTTCACGTCGCGCTTGCCCAGGTTGAGCATGGGCTCGATGGTGAAGACCATGCCCTCTTGCAGCTTCATGCCGGTGCCGGGCTTGCCGTAGTGCAGCACTTGTGGGTCTTCGTGGAATTTCTGCCCAATGCCGTGGCCGCAGTATTCGCGCACGACCGAGAGGTTGTGCCCCTCGGCAAAGGTTTGGATGGCGTGGCCAATATCGCCCAGGGTTGCGCCGGGTTTGACCTGGGCAATGCCCTTCCACATGGCATCTGAAGTGAGTTGGCACAGGCGTTTGCCGGCAATCGTGCCCTCGCCAATGATGTACATGCGGCTGTTGTCGCCATACCAGCCATCGTGGGTGATGACGGTCACGTCCACGTTGATGATGTCGCCCTTCTTCAAAGGCTTGTCGTTGGGGATGCCGTGGCAGACCACATGGTTGACTGAGGTGCACAAATGCCCAGGGTAGGGCGGATAGCCCGGTGGCTGATAGCCCACGGTGGCGGACTTGGTGCCCTGGCGGGCCATGCATTCAGCGCCCAGGCGGTCAATGTCCAAAGTAGTGATACCGGGCTGGATATGGGGGGTGAGGTAGTCCAGCACTTCTGAGGCCAGGCGTCCAGCTTCGCGCATGCGCTCAATGTCTTGTGCTGATTTGATGGTAATGCTCATGGGAGGGCATTATCCCAGAGCCAGCCGGGGCCAATGCCTAAGTGCTGGTTTAGCGCCCTGGTAGTAGTGCCATTTGCCGCAGTGCGGGGGTGCTGCCCGTCATGAGGCGGCCTAGGTGTACCAGGCTGTTGGCGTCCACTATGTCGCGCACTTGGGCAGAGGCCAGGCTGTGCGTGATACGCGGCTGGTTGGGCTCAGACAGCATCAGCATTTGTGGCTGGGCCAAGGGGTATTGGCGGGCATCGAGCAGACGGGCGACTTGGGGCTTGCCCGGCTTGTCACTGCGGCGCAGGACGATGGCGGTGCTGCCATCGCTCAGGGCCACGAAAACCCCCGGCGGGTACATGCCCACGCTGTGTATCAGGGCTTGGCCGGCTTTTTGGTAAATCTGCGATTGCAGGCCGGTAATGGCTTGTACTGACTCGGCCACGCTACGGCCTGCGCGTGAGCGCCGGGGGCTAATCATGGCGGCGTAGCGGTCCACGGTGGCCAGCAGGCGGGCCAGGCGCTCAGCGGGTGGCTGGTGCAGCAAGGGGGTGCTGGGTTCGGTGTTGATGTGGTGGCGGCTGACCACATCCAGCCACAGGCCGTTGGTGATTTCCATGCGCTCTAGCAGGCGACGGCTTTCCAGTGGGTGCAGGCGTATGGCCTCTTGCTGGGCGGCGCTGGGGCGTTCGCGCTGCAGGGCGAGCTGGTCTTGCAAGGCCGTCATGCCAATATTCATGGTGATGGCAGCATAGACCAGGGCGTTGCGCTCTTTCTCCGGCAGGTGATAGCTTTGCGCCAGCAGGTGGCACAGCGTGGCGCAAACCAGGGCGTGAGAGGTGCTGTAGCCCGTGGTGCTAGAGCGTGTGGCCAGCTGGTACATCAGGAACAGGCCCGCGTCGGTGTCATGCTCCATCAGCTCTTGTACCCAGCGGTCGATTTGCAGGATTTTTTGCTCTATATCACTCACCTGCCCTGGGTGCAGCAGTAGCAAGGACAGGGCCGCTTCCAGGTCTGACCACAGGCCCTGTAGGTCTTCATAAGCGTCATCCATGGTGGCGGCCTCAAGCGTTGCGTGTTACGTGTTAATCGCGGAAGTTGTTGAACGACAGGGGGTGGTCGGCCAGCTCTTTACGAATCAAGGCCATGGCGGCCTGCAAGTCGTCGCGCTTGGCTCCGGTGATGCGCACGGCATCGCCCTGAATGGCGGCTTGCACTTTCATCTTGCTGTCTTTAATGAGCTTCTGGATTTTCTTGCCCAGCTCGGTTTCGATGCCATTTTTGATGCGCACCACCTGCTTGACCTTATCGCCACCGATTTTTTGCGCGGCCTGTACATCCATAAAGCGTACATCCACATTGCGCTTGGTCAGCCTGCCTCGCAGGATGTCTTCGACCTGTTGCAGTTGAAAATCAGCATCGCCAAACAGGGTGATTTCCTTGTCTTTGAGCTCAATAGCGGCAGACGTGCCTTTGAAGTCAAAGCGGGTGCCGATTTCCTTGGCGGTGTTCTCTACGGCGTTGCGTACTTCAACAAAATCAGCTTCCAAAACGGTGTCAAACGAGGGCATGGTATTTCTCCTTATAGCCAAAAAATGCAAAAAACAGTGGGGCGCAGTGCTTCAGCCTGGGTCTGGGCCAACGGGCATTGGTGCAGTGCGACAATCGCAAGGATGTTAGTCGAGAAAAATACCCCCCTGCAGGACTGCAACAGCTTTGGCATTGCTGCCAGCGCCGATATTTTGGTGCGCGCCCGCTCGGTGCAGGATGTGCAAGCCTTTGCCGCCAGCCCCTATTACAGCGGCTATAGCGGCCCCAAGGGCATGGGCCGCCCGGTGCTGGTGCTGGGCGGGGGCAGCAATATTGTGCTCAGTGGTGACGTGGTACACGCCGTGGTGCTGAAGATGGAAATCCCCGGCATCGCCCTGGTCGATGAAACTCCCAAGCACTGGATTGTGCAGGCCGGGGCCGGTGTGCTTTGGCATGACCTGGTGGCCTGGACGCTGGCCCAAGGCATGGGCGGGCTGGAGAATATGGCGCTGATTCCCGGCACCGTGGGCGCTGCACCGGTGCAAAACATAGGCGCTTATGGGCTAGAGCTGCAAGACCGCTTCCACAGCCTGGATGCGGTTGATTTGCATACCGGCAAGCTGCTCACCCTCAACGCTATGCAGTGCGCCTTTGGCTATCGGGACTCGGTGTTCAAGCACGCCCCCAGCGCCAGCAGCGCTATGGGCTTGGCCGGGCGGGCGGTGATTGCTCAGGTGCGCCTGGCCCTGCCCAAGCAATGGCGGCCAGAGCTGGGCTATCTGGAACTCCAGCGCCAGATGGAGCACACCGGTATCCAACAGCCCAGCGCCCAGCAGATTTTTGATTGGGTCTGTGCCATTCGCCGCGCCAAGCTGCCCGACCCCCAGCACATTGGCAATGCGGGCAGCTTCTTCAAAAACCCCACCGTCAGCGCCGACCAATGCCGCGACATCATCGCCCGCGAGCCTAAGCTGGTGCACTACCCCTTGGCAGATGGCCGCATCAAGCTGGCTGCTGGCTGGCTGATTGATGCCTGCGGCTGGAAGGGCAAAACCCTGGGCCGCGCCGGTGTGTATGACAAGCAGGCGCTGGTGCTGGTCAATCGCGGCAGCCCTGAAGATAGTGTGACTGGTGGCGAGGTGATGACCCTGGCCGCCGCCATCCAAACCAGTGTTTATGAGCGCTTTGGCATCCGTTTAGAGCCGGAGCCGGTGGTGGTCTGAGCCAGAGCGCCTAAAATGCCCCATTCTTTTTTGTCTGTCGCGGCCCTGTTTGATGTGGCTGCACAAGGTAGCCCGCATGTCTCGCTTTCACACCCCTTTTGAAATCCATGTCCACGGCCAGGTGCAACTGCGCCCCGATGTGGACTTTGCCCAGTTGCAAGAGGCATTGCGCCCCCTGTGGAGCTACGCGGGTGCACACTCGCTGGCAGAAGGTGCAGCCAGCGCTTATGAGGAAGAGCCGGGCATTTTGTTCGAGCAGGCCACGGGCGTGCTGCAAATGTGCTGGACCGTCTCGGGCGATACCGATTTTCGCCAGGCGCTAGACGATATGTGCATGGGCTTGAATGACTTGGCGCAAGACGGCGCAGCCATTGAAGTGACCTTCTACGATGCCGAGTTTGACGAAGACGAGGCCGACGACGAGCAGGAATCGCGTGACGACTTCCTCATGCTGTTCATTGGCCCCACGCCCGCAGCCATCATGCGCGTGCAGCGCGATTTGCTGGTGCAGGACATCATCCACATGATGGAGCGCCACTTTGATGCCTCTGAGCTGACTGGTGTGGTTGCTGAGGTGGACAAACTCTTTATGCAGCGCTTTGACAATCTGGTCAGCTCTTTAGACATTGGCAAACCCCCGCCCCGTGGTGGCGGTGGTGGCCCGCGTGGCGGCAGCGGCGGCGGTAATGGCCGCAGGCCCAGGCATTTGCATTAATGCAAGCAGTGCTGGCCACAAGCAAAGCTGCCGTCTAAGCGGCAGCTTTTTTTATGCGCAGAAGAAAGGATGGAAACCGTGACACGCAGCGATTGGTTGAGCGTTAAAGCCCTAGTGTTCGATATGGATGGCACCTTGCTGGATACCGAGCAGCAAATCGTGCAGGCCGCCAGCCAGACCTTGCTGCATTTTGGCTACCCCGGCCTGCCGCCCGGCCATGCCATGCCGAATATGCATGGCACTTCTGATCGCCTGATTGCTGATGTATTTGCCCAGCAAGGCTACCCCCTGCCCGATACCGTAACCGCCGTAGGGCTGGTGTTTGAAGCCTGCTACCGCGCCCTGCCACAGCAGGCCGCGCCGGTTTACACCGGTGCTGTGCAGTGGCTGCAATGGGCACAAAGCCAGGGGCTGGCGCTGGCCATCTGCACCAATAAAAAACAGGCACTAGCCATTCTGGGGCTGGAGGCCGCAGGGCTGCTACCGTTCTTTAGCCATATCACCGGGCGCGACACCTATGGCATCGCCAAGCCCGAGGCCGCCCCCCTGCTGCTGACCTTGGAACAACTGCAAGTGCGCCCGCAAGAGGCCATCTTTATTGGCGACACCCATGCCGATGCAGGCTGCGCCCAGGCCGCAGGTGTGCGCTTTTGGTGGTTTAGCGCAGGTTTTGGTCGGGAGCAAGCGCTGGCGGCCTATCCGAAGGCGGGCAGCTTTGCCAGCTATCGGGAGTTGCTGGCGGCTGCGACTGGGGTTGCAGACCAGTCTTAACTGGCCTTAGCTACTTAACTATAGAGCGGCCCCCGATACCCCAGCGCCTGAGAGATTTGGTTGGCCGTGGCCTTGAGCTTGGGCAGCCAGCCATCGTCTAGGCGGTCAGCGGGGGCGGAGATGGAGAGGGCGGCGATTAGCTTGGCCTGGTCGTCGTAGATGCCGGCGGCCATGCAGCGTACGCCCATTTCTAGCTCTTCGTTGTCGTAGGCAATGCCGCTATCGCGTGCCATGGCCAGCTCTTTTTCTAGCTTGGGCAGGGCGGTCAGGCTGTTGTGGGTGTTGCCGGGCAGGCCGGTGCGGGTGGCGTAGGCGCGTACTTGCTGGGCATCGTCGCAAGAAAGAAAGAGCTTGCCGTTAGAGGTCAGGTGCAAGGGCGCATGGCCGCCAATGGCGCGTACCACTTGCATGCCAGAGCGCTCGCTATAAGCGCGTTCGACATAAACGATTTCATCGCCTTGGCGCACGCTGAGGTTAACGGGTTGCTGGATTTGCTTGTGCAGCAGGCGCATGTGCGGCAGGGCGGTTTCGCGCACGCTTAGGCGGGCTTTGACGAGGTTGCCCAGCTCCAACAGGCGCATACCCAGGCGGTAGCTGCCTGACTCTGGCCTATCGACAAAGCGCCCTACGGCCAGGTCGTTGAGGATGCGGTGGGCGGTGGAGGGGTGTAGTCCAGTTTTTTCGCTGATTTCTTTAAGCGATACCGCCTCTTCACGTGCGGCCAGCACGTCCACCAGGGCGAACATGCGCTCTAGCACTTGTACGCTGGGTTTGGCTGGCAAGTCGGGGTCGTGTAAGGCCATGGCTATTTTTCTCTATATGAAATTTGGGCAAAAGCCCGCATTCTAGCCCTGTGCTGCGGCTTGGGTGTGGGTCGCGGGGCGTTGCCATTGGCCGCTTTGCAAAATTTCGTGGGGACGAAAGTCTTGCTTGTAGCGCATTTTGGGCGATTGCCCAATCCAGTAGCCCAGATAGACATAGGGCAGTTGCAGGCGCTGCGCCAGGGCAATTTGCCACAGCACGCCATAGGTGCCGTAGCCGGCTTGGGGCGGCTCAGGGTCATAGAAGGTATAGACGGCAGACAGCCCGTCACTGAGCTGGTCAATGATGCTGACCATGCGCAGCGCCTGCGCTTGCGGCAGGCGCTGGTCGTAGAAGGCCAGCAGAAAGGTATCCACCGGGCTGTCGAGCAAAAAGTCGCTGTACTGCTCTGCGCCATCTTCGGCCATGCTGCCGCCGGGGTGGCGTGCCTGCTGGTAGCGCTGGTAGAGGGCGTAATGCGCTTCGTCAAAATCGGGGGGCAGGATGTCGGCGCGTAAATGCGGCTGGTGGTTGCGCCAATTGCGCCGCTGGCTGCGGTTGGGGGCAAATTCGGCCACGGGCAGGCGTATGGACTGGCAGGCTTGGCAGTTCAGGCAGGCGGGGCGGTAGGTGAAGTGGCCGCTGCGCCTAAAGCCCTGCTGCACCAGTTGGGAGTAGGCCGCGCTATCCACCACCTGCCCAGGGGCAACCACCAGGGAGCGGGCTTGCTGGGCGGGCAGGTAGCTGCAAGCGTAATCTGCCGTGGTATAGAGCTGGATACGGTGTGTGCGGCTGGAACCAGGCTGCGGCGGAGGGGTAGGGCTGGGACTATCCAAGGCAATGTGGGGTGAAGAGTGGCTAGGCGCAGCAGTTTAGTCCAGCAGCCCATTAATCGAGCTGCCTTTGCTGCTTTGCAGACTCCTCCTTAATGCGGGAAAAGTTAACCTCTAGCCAGTCTGCGAGGGCGGCAACGTGAGCTGCGGCCTCCTCGCCTAGTGGTGTCAGATCGTACTCGACATGTGGTGGAACCACCGGATAGGACGTGCGGCGCACCAAGCTATCTCCCTCTAGGCGCTGCAAGGTTTGGGCCAGCATTTTTTCGCTGATACCCGCTGCCTTGCGGCGTAGCTCGCTGTAGCGCAAAGTGCCGTCGCGCAAGGCGATTAGGCAGAGCACGCCCCAAAGACTGGTGATATGGCCGAATACCTCGCGTGACTCACAGTCGCGCGTAAACAGCTCACCACGTCTGAGGCGTGCAGTGAGGGTTCGCTCGTCGGCAGGATAGGCTTTCTGGTTGGCAGATGGTTTCATGAGGCTAGCTAACCTTTAAGTGCGTACTTCCTAAAAATATAGAACCTTACTATATTGCAGCTTTAGATTGTATTAATACAGGAGGGAACCCTATCTATGAAAGCCATTCGCTTGCGCCGACCGTTTGGGTTGGAGCATCTTGAGCTTGTCAACTGGGCTGATCCAGGCGCACCC